>NZ_BAAJMC010000012.1:0-107016 GCF_057551365.1 Colwellia sp. KS18-150
GCTTTACTTGTTAATATTTACTTTTACTTTAGTATTGAACTCATGCGGTTAAGTGCTTAAAAAATAATAAATATTCTTAATATGAAACTAAAACGTAAAACACTTTTTTGGAAATTGTATCCGTCTTTTTTAACAATTTCCTTTATCTCTCTTTTTGCCATTGTGATGATCGCGCTATGGTCTATTAAGACCTTTCATTATCAGGAGCGTGCTGACGATTTAGAAATTCGAGCAAAAATATTAACACCTGAATTTTCTCGACTGATACAAGCTAAAGACTATCAAGAAATTCAACAGCAATCTCTCAAACTAGGTAATTATTCATCTACCCGAATAACCATTATTTTGCCATCTGGAGTGGTGATTGGTGATAATAAAAAAGATCCATCAACCATGGACAATCACAAAGAGCGCCCAGAAGTAAAACAGGCAACACGTTTTGGTAAAGGGCTTTCAATTCGGTATGGTCGAACATTAAAAGTTGATTCAATGTATTTTGCTAAACCTATCGTGGTAGAGAACCAATTAATAGGGATAATGAGAACATCTACAACTTTGGACACCCTGCAAAACACCTTGCTGAGTATTTACTACAAAGTTGCCTTAGGTTTTTTTATTCTTATCATCATTATGGCGATTGCCAGCTGGTGGATGTCGAAATCTTTAGTCAGACCCTTAGTCGTTATGAAAGTACAGGCGCAACGTTTAGCCAAAGGTGACTTTTCTAGCCGTGTACAATTAAGTGCTAATGATTCGCTTGAATCTGAACAATTAGGCCAAGCATTTAACGAAATTGCTATTCAATTAAATCAGCGTATAGAGATTATTCTCAACCAAAGGAATGAGCAAGAAGCAGTGTTTTCCAGTATGGTTGAAGGGGTAATTGCCGTCGATAACAACGAAAACATTCTACGTATTAACCAATCAGCCTATAATATTTTAAAAATATCAGAGAAAGATATTGAAGGTGTAAAGTTACAAAATGTAGTTGAAAATGTTGAATTGCATAAACTTATTCTCTTCGCTTTACAACAAGATAAACCGTTCGGACAAGAAATAGTAATTCATAATGACGTTGAGCAAGTGTTATTTGCTCAATCAGCACCATTGCTTGATATACATAAAAATAAATGTGGCACACTAATCGTATTTAATGATATTACTCAGCTGAAAGAGTTTGAATTACAAAGGAAAGAGTTTGTCGCCAATGTATCCCATGAATTGCGAACACCTTTAACGGCAATACAAGGCCTTTCAGAAACTTTGATTGAATTTCCAGATGTTGGTCGAGAAAAAATGACCGAATTTATCGAGGTAATTCATACTCACTCTATACGTTTAGAAAGTATTATCGAGAACTTATTAACCTTATCTAAAATTGAGAAAGAAACAGAAATAGATGAAATTGATTTTGATGATGAGTCTATTACAGCAGCATTAAGTAATGCGATATTCCTTTGTAAAGATAAGGCGCTAAAACGAAACATTAACATTATCTTAAATAGCGGCGAAGACATCACTTTTAAACATAATTCATCGTTAATAGAACAAGCGATAATCAATCTGCTAAATAACGCCATAAAATACAGTAACGGCGATAGTGAAATAATAATCACAGTCGTTAAAGAAGATAATGCCGTTGTCATTAGTGTAGAGGATAAAGGAACAGGAATTCCGGAAGAGCATTTGTCGCGTTTATTTGAGCGTTTTTATCGGGTAGATAAAGCTCGAAGCAGAGCATTAGGTGGCACAGGGTTAGGCCTATCAATAGTTAAACATATTGCTTTAGCTCACAATGGCTCTATCAATGTGAAAAGCGAAATAAACAAAGGTAGTGTATTTTCATTAACATTACCTTTAGATAACTAAGTTTATCAATTCAAAGAGTGCTGTTCGCTAGCAAACCGCTTAATTAACAAATTAGATGAAACACCACCCTCTTTATTAGAGGCCGGTGTTTATAATAAAGGTGTGAGTTACTAACTATCAGATTGTGCTTTTAGTTTTCGTGCTTGATGAAGTTTTTTATAACTTTCAATTAATCGCAGGTGTTTATCTAAACCTTCAAGCTCCATGCTGGTTTTGATTAAACCATAAAATCTCACTTCTCCTGATATCGAACCTATAACATTTTCCATTACTTCTTTACTGAACATTTTATTTAAGTTATCGATAAAGTTATCTAATGCTAGTTCATCATCAAGCGATATTTCTAATACGGTTTGAATTGCTTGGTAAAACAAACCTCTCTCAACCGTATTATCATTGTATTGTAAGAACTCTCCTACCAACTCCATCGCTTCTTCCTGTTCACCAAGAGCAAGATAAATAAGAATTTTCAACTCAAGTATGGTTAATTGTCCCCAAACGGTATTCTCATCAAATTCAATGCCGATTAAGGTGATAATATCGATGTAATTGTCTAACTGGCTCTCTTCAAGGCGTTCGACCAAATCAACTAACGAATCTTCACTTAACTTATGAATGTTTAAAATATCTTCACGGTAAAGTAATGACTTATTGGTATTATCCCAAATCAAGTCCTCTACAGGGTATACTTCAGAATAGCCCGGGACCAATATACGACATGCAGTAGCGCCAAGCTCATCAAACACAGCAACATATGCTTCTTTACCCAGCTCGTTTAAAATAGCAAATAAGCTTTCACATTCTTGCTCGTTAGTACCTGAAAAGTCCCAGTCGTTGAACTGATAATCGTGTTTATTGCTAAAGAATCGCCAAGATATCACACCTGTTGAATCGATAAAGTGTTCAACAAAATTTTCAGGCTCAGCAACAGCCATGCTATTGAAAGTCGGTTTTGGCACATCATTAAGACCTTCAAAGCTGCGACCTTGTAGTAGTTCCGTTAGACTTCGCTCTAGCGCTACTTCCATGCTTGGATGAGCACCAAATGAGGCAAATACCCCACCATTTCTTGGATTAATTAATGTAACGCACATTACCGGGAACTTCCCACCTAATGATGCGTCTTTAACAACAATTGGAAAGCCTTGCTCTTCAAGACCTTTAATACCTGCAATGATATCGGGATATTGCTCTAAAACATGTTGAGGAACATCAGGTAAGACAATTTCTTGCTCAATAATCTGTCTTTTTACTGCCCTTTCAAATATTTCAGACAAACACTGTACTTTAGCTTCGGCGAGGTTATTGCCTGCACTCATACCATTACTTAAAAATAAATTCTCTATTAAGTTAGATGGAAAATAAACCGTTTCACCATCAGAATGACGGGTGTATGGAATAGCGCAAATACCACGTGTGACATTTCCAGAGTTTGTATCTATTAAATTTGAGCCACGTAACTCATTGTCAGGATTATAAATATCATGGCAATAATCATCTAGGATTCCCTCGGGCAATTCATCGTTAACCTCTGGTTTAAACCACTTTTCATTTGGATAATGAACAAAATCACTATTGGCGATTTCTTCTCCAAAAAACTGATCATTATAGAAGAAATTACAATTTAGCCGCTCGATAAATTCTCCTAGCGCTGAGCAAAGTGCACTTTCTTTGGTAGATCCTTTACCGTTTGTGAAACACATTGGCGAAGCAGCATCTCTGATATGTAAAGACCAAACATTAGGCACAATATTACGCCAAGAAGATATTTCTATTTTCATGCCTAAATCCGCCAAGATTTTAGTCATATTTTCGATAGTCTGCTCTAACGGTAAATCTTTCCCTAATATATAGGTATTGGTATCTTCCGTCGCTTGCCCCATTAACATGGCTTGAGCGTCTTCTGCGAGGTTTTCTACCGCATCAACTTTAAATTCAGGAACTTTTTGAACTACTTTTTTCACTGTACAGCGATCGATAGATCTTAAAATACCCTTTTTATCCTTCTCTGAAATACTTTCAGGTAATTCCACTTGAATTTGAAAGATTTGATTATATCGATCTTCAGGGTCAACAATATTGTTCTGAGATAGCCTTATGTTTTCAGTAGAAATATCACGAGATAAACAATATACGCGTACAAAGTAAGCCGCACATAGAGCTGATGATGCTAAAAAATAATCAAATGGACTAGGTGCAGATCCATCACCTTTATATCGAATAGGTTGGTCGGCTATTACACTAAAGTCATCAAACTTTGCTTCAATTCTAAGGTTGTCGAGATAATTTACTTTAATTTCCATTACTTTGTTTCCGAAATCATGTGAGGTTACTGCTATCTTTTTACTTTATGTCTTTTTAGTCACGATTAAAGATTAATAGCGAATAAAACTAAATTAAACTAATTATCGGTGTTTTTAAGTCAATAGTCTTGGCTTAATTTCAGAAATAAAATAGTTAGTTCCCTGTGCTGTTCAAAAAGAAAACATAAAGAGCACATGAACACGATAACCAATAGTCAATAAAGGGTATAAAGACTTAGGATAAATAATACTTTATAGATGTGAGTTTTAATTATTGAAGTGCCTTATATAACAACTTCACCTAAACAAAACAACTGCCATTGCCCAGGGTTCATTTTATGCCAGGTTTCATCATCCGTTAACGGCTGGGTGGCGATCACAGTAACTATATCATTGGCTGTCGTTTCTTTATGAAAATCAACAGCCATCTCAGCATCAATTAGACTCGCTTTACCAAATGGTGCCCTGCGAGTAATCCAATGTAAATTATTAGAGCAATACGCAAATAAACTTTCACCGTTGGTGATAATGATATTAGCCACTCCTAACTCATCTATTTTACTGGCTAATGAGGCTATATAACTAAAGAGTGTTTTTGCTGATGGCTCATTAGCACCGAATTTATTGTGAAGCTGATCAAGTATCCAACAAAAAGCATGCTCACTATCCGTGGTACCAATTGGTAGATGGAATTTAATCGCTAATTCTTCATCAAAGGATTTTAGTTGACCATTATGAGCATAAGTCCAGTTTTTCCCCCACATTTGCCGTGTAAATGGGTGAGTATTCTCTAAACAGACTCCACCAGAATTAGCTTGACGAATATGACATATTACCGCCTCACTTTTCATCGGGTATTTAGTGACTAACTCTGCAATGGGTGATTGTGCACTAGGGTTTGGATCTTTAAAACTTCGACATCCCTTACCTTCATAGAAAGTCACCCCCCAGCCATCTTTATGTGGTCCGGTATTCCCACCTCTTTGCATCAAACCACTAAAGCTAAAACAGATATCGGTTGGTACATTGGCTGACATCGCCAAAAGCTCGCACATAAATCTCCCCTTTCATAGGTCTTTTTTCTAATATAGTATTGTAAAGCAAAGGTAAAATATGCTTGGCTAACAGGATAATTTATCCTATAAATATAGTATACCATTGAAAAAAATTATTTTTGTATTCATTACTTTATAAACTTTAGGGAAGTAAATTCATGGACATTGGCATCTGGCTCTTAATCGCATTTTCGTTATCTTGGTACATGAGTTATAAAAGAATTTCATTATCAAGTTTTACCTTGGCATTTATTGCTCTGATGGCAATAGGCTCATTTGTAAATGTTATCGGTTTTGTTTCTTGGTTATTATTTGCCGTCATTGCGCTACCTCTAAATATCAGCAGCTTTCGTAAGCAGTTCATCTCTATGCCATTATTGGCAATATTTAAAAAAATAATGCCGCAAATGTCTGAAACAGAACAGCAAGCCATTGATGCAGGTACAACTTGGTTCGACGCTGAATTGTTTAGAGGTAATCCTGATTGGAAGAAATTACATAATTACCCTCAGCCAAGGTTAAGTGCTGAAGAAGAAGCATTTCTTAACGGTCCGACAGAGCAAGTTTGTGCCATGATGGATGATTGGCATACAACACATGAAATTGCTGATTTATCACCACAAGTTTGGCAATTTTTAAAAGATAACAAGTTTTTTGCCATGATCATCAAGAAAAAATATGGTGGTCTAGAATTTTCAGCTTATGCACAATCAAGAGTTTTACAAAAGCTAACCGGCGTTAGCACCGTTTTAGCTAGCACTGTTGGAGTGCCGAATTCACTAGGCCCCGGTGAATTGTTACAAGCGTATGGCACCCAAGCTCAGCAAGAGCATTACTTACCACGCCTTGCTAGCGGTGAGGAAATCCCCTGTTTCGCACTAACTAGCCCGGAGGCTGGGTCTGACGCAGGAGCTATTCCTGATACTGGTATCATTTGTCGTCAAGAATTTGAAGGTAAAGAAGTGCTCGGTATGAACCTCAACTGGGATAAACGCTATATTACCCTAGCTCCTATTGCGACAGTGTTAGGTTTAGCATTCAAACTAGAAGATCCAGATCATTTGTTATCTGAACAAACTGACTTAGGGATCACTTGTGCACTTATCCCTACGGATCTAGAAGGTATTACTATCGGCAGACGACATTTCCCACTTAATGTCCCTTTTCAAAATGGCCCTACTCAGGGCAAAGATGTCTTCGTTCCTTTAGATTATATTATCGGTGGTAGCGATATGGCAGGCCAAGGCTGGCGTATGTTAGTTGAATGTTTATCGGTAGGTCGTGCGATAACCCTTCCCTCAAATAGTGCTGGAGGCATCAAAGCAACAGCATTAGCTACAGGGGCTTATAGTCGCATCCGTCGCCAGTTCAAACTTCCAATCGGTAAAATGGAAGGTGTTGAAGAGCCTTTAGCGCGCATTGGTGGTAATGCTTACTTAATGGATGCGGTGACGACCATGTCTACTGGAGCGATAGATTTAGGTGAAAAACCCTCGGTAATTTCTGCTATTGCTAAGTACCATTTAACCGAAAAAATGCGTTCCTCTATTATTGATGCAATGGACATTCATGGTGGTAAAGGTATTTGTATGGGGCCTAATAACTACCTAGCTCGTGGCTATCAAGGAGCCCCCATCGCCATCACAGTTGAAGGAGCGAATATATTAACTCGTAGTTTAATTATTTATGGACAAGGCGCAATAAGATGCCACCCATATGTACTCGCTGAACTTCAAGCAGCTAACAATGATAATGAGCTGCAAGCAATTGAAGACTTTGATCATGCATTATTTGGCCATATCGGTTTTAGTATCAGTAATATTTCAAGAAGCTTATGGTGTTCAATCACTGGCGCTCGATTTCTTTCAAGCCCATTTAATGATGAAACTCAGCACTACTATCAATTATTAACTCGATTTAGTGCTAATTTAGCCATGCTTTCAGACATAGCTATGCTCTCTTTAGGCTCAGACTTAAAACGTAAAGAGCGACTATCCGCACGACTAGGTGATGTACTTAGCCACTTATATTTAGCTAGCGCCTCTTTAAAACGCTATAACGATGAAGGGAGAAATAGTGATGACTTGCCATTATTACAATGGGCAGTGGAAAGCTCATTATATGAGTGCCAACAAGCAATAGATGGGATTTTACATAACTTTCCAAATAGATGGTTAGCGTTCACTTTGCGTCTTATTATTTTTCCATTAGGAACTTGGCTTACTAAACCAAGTGATGATTTAGATCATAGAGTAGCAAGGTTACTACAAACACCAAGTGCCGCTAGGTCTAGAGTGGGTCAAGGTCAATATTTATCCCGTGAAAATGACAATGTATTTGGCTTACTTGAACAGACACTTGAGAATATTATTGCCTGCGAGCCTATTTTTAATAAAGTCTGCACTGCTATCAACAAATCACTGCCTTTTTATGACTTGGACAAAGTCGCTGAGCTTGGTTTACAAGCTGATGCAATTACAGAGCAGGAAGCAAACTTACTTATAAATACTGAAGTAGGAAGGAAATCAATTATCGCAGTAGATGACTTTGATCCTTCAGAATTAACTACTAGCTAATATTGATTACACCGTTTTTGCTAAACACATTTTCTACATAATTGATTAAAAAAACAAAATTGAAACATGTTTTAAATTTATGTTAAAATATGGTTAATTTTTAACTAGTTCATATTTAGAAGATTGATAAATGTCTTTAGCGAAAATGGAAACCACAAAGAATAAAACTGTTTCACGTCGTTCAAAAGGCGAGCGAACCCGTGAAAAAATATTAATTGCAGCCATTGAAGTATTAGCTACTCACGGCATAAAAGGGACAACTCATAGAGCAATAGCTACTCATGCAGACATTCAGCTTTCTTTGACTACATATTACTTTAAAGATATACAAGAATTAGTTCAGCAAGCATTTGAGTTAAACTCAAGTTTAATGCGAAAACGAACAGATTATATTTTACAACAGGCATTTAAAACCTTTGAAAACATTGATAAAGCAAGTTTAAGAAAAGTTTCAGTAAAAACCGAACTTTGCGATAATATGGCAACCATGGTTGCGGAATATATCTTCGATCATATAAACACAAATACGATATCTCTTGCTGTTGAGCAACTCATGTTCACAACAATGCAAGTGACACCAGAGCTTAAAAAGTTAGCTCAGATTCATGAAGAATCACAATTGAGACCGTTCACCATGTTAGCGGGATATTTTAATAAAAAAGATCCGGAAATAGATGCGCAATTAATGATGACGGTTTTTTCACAATTAGAATATAGTCAATTACCTTTAAAGCATAGTGAGCGTTCAATTGAACCAATTTACCAAGTTACGCGAAAGCTAATGGGTTGGATTATGGGCTTAAAGAGTTAACTTTTATAACGTTTAATAAAAAACGCACAAGTGATTCACTTGTGCGTTTTTTTTAGCGTAAGATTAATTCTTACAAAAATGACAATAACTCTTGATCAAGTTGCATCAATGTCTTTGGATCTGCCATCATAGTTTTACCTAAAGACTTTGTTTTAGGTAGCATTCGTTCAAAATAAAACTCTGCGGTTTTAATTTTAGCTCGATAAAAGTCTCTATTTTCAAGGTTTTTATCCGCTAACTTCTCATAAGAAGCTTGCGCCATTTTTGCCCAAAAGTAACCCATCACTATGTAACCAGAAAACATTAAGTAATCTACTGATGCTGAGCCGACAATATCGCGATCTTTCTTCGCTTTTAACGCTAATCTAAGTGAATATTGCTGCCAATTAGCAACCGCTTTACTTAATGGCCAGATAAATTTATTCATTTGGCGTTTATGCGGGTTACTCGATAGCATGCTTTTATCTTTACAAAAGCCAAGCACTTCTTTGGTAAACGTTTTTAACGAACGACCGTGAGTTAATAAGATTTTGCGACCAAGTAAGTCAAGAGCTTGAATACCAGTTGTGCCTTCATACAAAGTAGAAATACGCGCATCACGAACAATTTGTTCCATCCCCCACTCTTTGATATAACCATGACCACCAAATATCTGCACACCATGGTTTGCAGCTTCTAGGCCTAGCTCTGTTAAAAAGGCTTTTAAAATAGGTGTGATAAATCCTAATTTATCATCAGCTATTTTCTTTTCTTCATCTGTTTTGGCCATTTCTATTTCATCAACAATTTTTGCTGCGTAATAGATCATGGCACGACCACCTTCAGAAATAGCTTTCTGAGTCATTAACATTTTACGTACATCAGGATGAACAATAATAGGGTCAGCAACTTGTTCTGGATATTTCTTGCCCGTTAATGAACGCATAGATAAACGTTCTTTAGCATAGATCAGGGCATTTTGATAAGATAACTCAGCAGCACATATACCTTGTAAAGCGGTACCAATACGTGCCGTATTCATAAAGGTGAACATACATTCTAAACCTTTATTTTCAGGACCAATTAGCTCACCCACAGCATTATCGAAATTTAATACAGCTGTTGATGATGCTTTGATACCCATTTTATCTTCAATCGAACCACAAGTAACATTGTTAGACTCACCTAATACACCTTGTGTATCAGTTTTCACTTTAGGTACGATAAATAATGAAATACCACGGGTACCTTTTGGCGCATTGGGTAATCTAGCAAGTACAATGTGAATGATATTATCAGTTAAGTCATGCTCACCTGCTGATATAAATATTTTAGTGCCGGTAATATTATAAGTACCATCATCATTTGGCTCAGCCTTGGTTTTAACTTGGCCTAAATCAGTACCACATTGTGGCTCAGTTAAACACATAGTACCTGTCCAAGTACCTTCTGTTAGTCTCGTTAAATATAATTCTTTTTGTGCTTCAGAGCCATGTGATTTAACAGTATTCATCGCACCATGACTTAAACCTGGGTACATTGCCCATGACCAATTCGCTGTGCCCATCATTTCAGAGCTAACCATACCAAATGAGGGAGGTAAACCTTGACCACCGTGCTCTACAGGGTGAGATAAACTTGGCCAGCCTCCTGCTACAAATTGCTCATAAGCAGCTTTAAAACCTTTTGGTGTAGTTACTTGACCTTCATCAAATGTACAACCTTCTTTATCACCACTTTGGTATAAAGGAAGCAACTCATTTTCACAGAATTTTGCACATTCTTGAAAAATAGCGTCACCAAGATCTGGTGTAGCTTCTTCAAATTCTGGATATTTTTCATAGTGTCCATAATAATCAAAAACATCTTCAATTAAGAATTTGATGTCGGTTATTGGTGCCTTGTAACTAAGCATAAAGTGCTCCTACCAAAAAAGTGATTTATTTACTGGGTAAATTAAATATAGATAATAACAGTGATTAAAACACTGGTCGTACCACTTATTCAAGTCTTTTTTTACTATTTAGTAAATATTATCGATAAAAGTTAAATAAAACCTTGTTATAAATATGATTAATAAATAGGTAATATTCAGCAAAGGGATGACAAAATATAAAGCCCTTGCTATATTTTAGCCTAGTTACATTTGTTACAGGACGTTAAAGTGTCAAAGTTATCATGGTTATCAATGTTATTAGTACTTACAGCGTTAAGCGCCTGTCAAAGTACTAGCAAAACTGAGTCAATAAAGTTACCTAATTGGGTTACAAGCCCTCCACAAGATACCAGCAATGTTTTTTACGGTTTAGGTAGTGGTTACAACTTGAAAACGGCTAATGCTGCTGCACTTAAAGATGTATCGAGCAAGCTTGGTGTCACTGTAAGTAGCATCTATCAACAACGTCAACAGGTTGCTAATCAAAGTTATCAAAAATATATTGATGATCAGGTACAGCTATCTACTGAACAAACACCAATAACTCAATATCAAGTTGTTAAGAATGAAGCATTTAACCAAACTGTTTATTCATTAATTAAAGTTGAAAAAGCGAAGATATTACAGGCAAGCAAAGAAAAATTATTACAAGAAAATAAGCTTGCTGAAAATATGTTGGAAAAGAAGAATACTACTAGCAAGCTTGTTTGGTACTCACAAAGTAACAACTTACTCCAGTCAAATGCTAGCTCAGCTTATCGTTTAGCAGCAATTATCAAGTTATTGTCTCCAGAAAATGATATTAACACCAACCTATCTTCTTGGAACTCCTTATCAGAGCAAGTAATTAAAAATCAAAAAGCTTTATGTGTAGCGCTAATTGATCAAAACAAACAGTCTGCTGACTTTATTAAAGCAGTTAAAGAAAGTTTAACTAAACAACAAATTAGAATTATTAATAGTTGTGAAGATAAATTATTAGTTGCAAATACCGAACAGCAAAGTATCTTATTTAAAAAATATGTTTCTTCTAATGAAGTAAGTTTTGAACTAATTGATGATAAATCAGTTAGTTTAGCTAGCCATAGTATGACACTGTCAGGGCAGTCTGTGTCTAACTATAACAATGCTAGAAAAGCTGCAGTTGCACAAATGAAAAACAAATTACAACAGCAATCCATTTGGCAAATATTAGCGATAACACAATAATAAAAAGGATTTCACATGAACAAAACTGCCCTAATAATTCTAAGCTCACTATCGGTAGTAGCTTGTAAGTCGACTATTGATAATAAATTAGATTTTCAAAGTAACCCTAAATATCAACGCCCTTTAGCTAAAGCGCAAATAATGCCTACAAAAGAGCAATTACAGGGTAAAGCAATTAGAGTTATCGTCGTCCCTACTGAAACTAATAATCAGTTAGCAAAAAAGTCGCAATCAGTTAACGCACTGAATAACTCGCTTGATAACATATTACAAAAAGCCGGCTTAGAAATTATCGACCGCTCAATGGCAGATAAAGTTAAGGATGAGCTCATCGCTTATGAAACTACCGGGCAGTATAGCGAATCAACCGTCGATGTTGCTGATATTGCTATATGGACAAATATAGCGTCAGCATCATTTAGTCATGATTTTACTGAAGGACATGAAGGAAAAAATATTTTCACCGGTAAAAAAGTCTGGATTGAGCCTTCTTGTACTTTCAAAGCGAAAGTAAAAGGAACAGCAAAGTCATTTAAACTACCTAATTTAAAATTAAATAATCAAGTGTCTTTAGATGGTGTTGCAACCATTAGCCGTGATACCAGAGGCTCTAGTTGTCGATTACCAGCTGTTGAAATGTATGGTTTGATTAATGAAGCCGCAACTACGGCAGTACGTAACTACCGTACAACAATTCAAAATGCATTCGCACCTAAAGCTTATGTTTTAGAATATAGGGTGGTGAATAACAAACATTACATTCAAATTAGTTTAGGTGCTAATCGACAGTTAACCCACGGTGATGATATTAAATTTATACGACAAGTTGAAAAAAGGCACGCACTAACAGACGAAGTTTCAGTTAATGAGTTTGAAATTGGGGATGGCGAAGTAACTGATATCATTCAAAATAAATCATCATGGGTTGAGGTAAATCCACAAGTGGCTCAACAACTTAACCTTGGGGATATCGCTAAGGTGATTTATAGCAAAAGCATTTTCGAACATGTTACATCGGTTGGGCAAACATTGAATAGCCTTTAAAATTCGATCACTGTGGCAATAACCTACATGACAGATATTCAAAAAGTACCTTCAATCTATCCTAAAATAGCTTGTTTCTTTATCATGCTTTTTATGAGCATAGTAAGCCATGCTCACAATATCTCGCCATGTTGGTTTAACACCCCCGTTAATCAGCAACATTTAGGTTTCATTGGCGCGGCTAGTCCATTTAGTGCCAAAGTTAATGGTTCATTAATTGCTAGCAGACAAAGAGCTCTGATGAAACTACTAGATTATTATTCATTAGATGAGCCACAAGATACTTATGACTTCACCAGTAATTCTCTTACCTTATCTTCAGGTGCTAAAGTGGTATTTTCTGAACCGTACATTGATAGTCAGGCGATGTACGCGTATGCAAGTCTGGAGGATAGTAAAAATATTAAGGCTCAGCAAACGTGGTTACTACAAACATGCTCTCTGCAAACATGTAACTTTAGTCAATGCTCTCCAAGTTGGTTATGTGACACTGATAACAAGCATATTATCAGTGTCAGTCAAAACACCAGTAACCCTTCAAAACAGCTAAATAAAACGTATGAAAATGCACAAGTCTTTCTACAATTTATCTCTAAATCAAAGGTCGATGATTATAGCTACAAAGTAAAATCTGAAGGTAATTTTCAGCAATGGGGCTATAGCGAACACAAGGGGAATATTCAAGCGTTGGCAGACAAACGTAAATTGTTAAATACTCAAAGCTGCCAGACCCCAAGTTATATGTTTGCACAATATAGTTACCTTAGTGGTCATGATATAAAACCGCACAATACACACCTAATAAATGATAAAAATGCTAAACCATTTTCTTTGTGGAAAACTGAGCCAAACCTTGAAAATATAACCGGTGTGGTTGGGATTTTCTCAGGCATTACTGCTGATGGTTTATTTAGCAGCGCAATAAAACATTCGATAAAAGAGGGCTTATTAGAGCTTGCAAAAATTAAACAAATTGACATTGATCATAATTACCAAATTCGTAATGAAAATGGCTTATATTCACTAGCTAAAACCACAATGACAACGTCAGCAACGGTATCGGCTAAGTTACAAGACATTAAAATTATTGAAGAAGATAATCAATTAGTCATCTATACTTGGCTCTTGGAAGAAAATCAAAACAGTCAATAAACGCTCTTATTTAAAAGATAAAATTAAAATTACATAGCAATATCAATAGAAATTATTTATAACTAGTATTTAACAATTGAATAACAAAAAAGGAAATAACATGAAAACTCAAAAGCTTATCATTGTTGCAGCCATGACTACTATTTTGGCCGCTTGTGGTTCAACTAAAAAAGAAGAGGCTCCAGCGCCAAAAACAAATAGCTTAACTGCAGGTATCCCTCAATGGGTACTTAACCCCGTTGTTGAAGATGGTATTGCCGCCACCGATTGCGTGAAGTTTTCTGGTAATTTATCTGTCGATCAAAAAATGGCTACTGCAAATGGTCGCCTAGCGTTAGCTCAGCAATTAGAAACTCGTATTGAAGGTTTAGATAAAACTTATTCAAATCGTACCGATTCTAATGACGATACTACAGTAGGCTCCACATTTAGCTCTGTTTCAAAGCAACTAACCAAAAAGACTCTAGTCGGCTCTCGTGCAATAAAGTCTGATATTGTTGATATTGCTGGCAAGCAACACTTTTGTGTTTTAACAACATTAAGCCCATCGGCAACAAAAGAATTGTTCGATGCCATTGTTAAAGAAAGCGGCCGCTCAGTTAACCCACAAGATGAAAAATTCTTATATCAAGAGTTTAAAGCGCATAAAGCAGAGCAAAGCCTTGAGAAAGAAATTCATCGTTTAACAAACTAATTAGTTTATCTAAATGAGTCAATCTGTGTAGGGTAACAAACCTGCTCTACACAGATTTTTATTAGCGCCAATAGTGTAAAATTAAGATTATGGATGAACAATTAAAAGATGTTGTTGAAGATCTTGTTGAAGATAGCTTAGAAGAGCAAGCAGCTACTCCCACCCCGTCTTTTTGGAAAAAATTACAAACTTCTATCATGATGATTGGCATCGTAATGATCACCGCCGGCCAATTTAACGACACCAAAGATTTAGCTTCAAGTATTTATGAAGCGACACTGACACACTTCACCCATAGTATTGAATACGATCTCATTGAAAAAATACATGTTGGTAATAGTATGGAGTATGTTAAATCTCTCGTTGGAGAGCCACACGTATTAAAGCGATCATCACTAAATCTTCAATTGCAATTTCACTATTATAGTAAAGCAAAATACCATCTAACTTTGATATCTAAAGACGATCGCTTAGTCGGTTATAGTGTCTTCCCTTTAAAAGACGGTTTTGCGCCTAAAATTCCATTTTCTGAAGAGTTAGGGACAAAAACGTTAGCAAAAGCGCATAAAACAACCGGTATTTATAGTTATGATGTCGGAAATTTACTCTATTTCATTGAATCTCAAGACTTAGGTAAGCAGCAGATGTTTCTTACCTTGATGCGAGGTTATGTTGAATACGGCGCGATGCCTCAAGAAAGCTCGTCACTAATAGATAATAAAAACAAAGTGGCTAAATTAATAGAAAACCTCGATCAAAAAGTAACGTTCGCCGAAGATGAACAAGCATTGGTGGCCCCAATAAATGATATTAGAAATATTATTCATCCTAACTTTTATGCTATCACTGAATTAGAGCCTATTGTTATTGCCGAAGCTCTACTGACCCGCTACGAATTCCAAATGTTTACAAAAAGCTAAAGGATTACCCCCATGAAATTGCGTTTAACAACTTCAGCTCTATTACTGACACTAACATCAGCTATTTCTTCAGCAACTTTTGCTGAGCAAAATAATCCACCTGAAGATGATCCTTTTGCTGAATTAGATCAAGCCATGGAAGCATTTGAGTACGAAGGTAGCGAAGCTGAGTTACAAGAGTTTGAACAATGGAAAGCTGACTATTTGGCAGAGTACCAACAATTTAGACAAGAACACTTTCAAAAACTTGATGATGTTAGAGACAACTTAATTAGTTTATGGGGAGATGCCGAAGTATCATCACAAGAAGAGTACGTTGACTACAGCGAAGACAAAAAGGTTAAAACGGTTCTCGATTTTGAAAAGAACGAAATACGCGTTAGTGTTTTACACGATAGCGATGAAGGTGTTGATCAGCAAGCAGTAGTAGCAGCGTTAACTGAGCAATCTCAAAAAGATGAAGCTTTGGCACAGCTAGTTGGTGAAAGTGTTGATGAAAAATTAGCGACGAAACTTATTACATCTGCAAATAAAGTGGAAATAGCTCCCTCGCCTGTTGACAATCAAAAAGCTGTTGTTGAAAAAGAGATAAAAATTATTGAGCAACAATCAGCTGCACAAGAGCAACAAATAGAGAAAGTTTATGACCTTCTCAATGCCCAAGAAGAAATTCAGCCAGATAGTAGCGTTAATGCAAAAGTAGAGGAAGAAACAACCGAAAAAAGTATTGCGCAACAAAAAGCACAAATAGAAAAAGAAAAACAACAGCGAATTGCAGCTTTGCAAGCTCAAACAGCTAAACTAGTAAATAACAACAAACAAAAAGAAGCCTTAAAAAATAAAAAAATTACTACATTTACCATGCCACTTGCGCATAAAAATAACCTAGCTAAAGCTGAGCCTTTTATTGCACAAGTAAAAACTCAAAGTGATCGTTGGCAGCTTTCACCAAGCTTGATGCTGGCAATTATGCATACTGAAAGCCACTTTAATCCCAAAGCACAATCTCATGTTCCAGCATTTGGCTTAATGCAAATTGTGCCTAGAACAGCGGGAGTTGATGTTAATCGATTTTTGTATAAAAAAGATCAGCCAATGGCGCAATCTTACTTATTTTCACCCAATGAAAATATAGAAACCGGTGGTGCTTACTTACACATTTTGAATTCTCGCTATTTAAGAAAAATCACTAACCCGCAATCACGACTATACTGTATTGTAGCTGCCTACAATACTGGGAGTGGTAACGTAGCTAAAACCTTTAATAAAGATAAATCTCGTAATATCAGCCGTGCTGCTAAAATAATTAATACTTTGACGCCTGATGAGGTATACCAACAGTTGGTTGAAAACCTACCTTATGATGAAACCAAACATTATGTACAAAGAGTAATTAAGCGCCAAAATATTTACCGACCGCTTGACCGCACAACACTGTAAATTTTAATTTAGGGGTAAAATGAATATAATTGAGCATCCCCGCTTATATCGCTTACTTGGCTCGGCTTCGAACTCTTACCCCGCGCAATGGCAAGAAGTTGAAGATGAAGTTTGGCAAATGTTCGGCCAAGAAGCGCTAGTGCTGGTGACCGATATGTCGTACTTTACTCAAGTAACCAATGAACTCGGTATCGTTTACTATTTAACCATGATAAAGAAAATGCAAGACATTATCTCTATGTCTGTACCTCGATATAATGGTAAAGTCATTAACTTTGTTGCCGACAATTCTTTCTCAATTTTTACCGATATCAACGACGCCATTAGTGCTATTGTTGAAATTAATGATAAAATGTCGCAAATAAACAGCCTATCTCCAGAAGCTCGCGATATAAAAATTTGTGCAGGGATAGACTTTGGGAAGTTTTTAAATATTAATGGTCAATACCTCTACGGAGCTTGCGTTAATTCAGCGAGTGTATTGGGTGAAGATATTGCCGAAGCGCAAGACGTACTCCTTAGTAAGAAAGCACATGCTTTAATCAAAAACTCATCTTATAAGTTTAATTCATTAACAGTTGAATTTAATGAGATAACCATAGAGTACAAACAATTAATCTATTAATTCATCTTGCTATAAATCGAAAAATAATCAATTAAGGAATCCAGTGTCAAGTTATCTAGAAATACAATTAGCACAGCAACCTATAGAGTTATGTAAGTTATTAAAAGTAGCTGATCTCGTTGGCGGTGGCGGAGAAGCTAAAATCGTGATCAGTGAAGGTTATGTACTACTAAATGGCGAGGTCGAATTTCAAAAGCGCAAGAAAGTTTATCATAACGATATTGTCGAATTTAACGGTGAAGTTATTCAAGTTATTATTAATGAATCACTTGCCGAACAGGTAAATGAGCCTAAATCGAGTAACTCTGTTGATGAAGCAATAAAGCCATCAGATAAAAAACAAAATAATGAAAGTAATGAAAACAATAAAAATAAAGAGCCAAGAAAGAGAAAACCTATTTCCTTTTAATACCTGACTCAATACGATTGCCCTTTACTGTGACAACTTTTTCTCCCAAAAAAGAGCATGCCCTGTACTTGCATCAAGTTCATAACCAGCAAAGCCCAATTTCTTATATGCATTTTGAGCAATCGTATTTCCTTGTAATACTTCTAATGTCAGCTTACAGCTGCCCTTTTCAAGGGCTATCCTTTCCACTTCAGCAAATAGCTTCTGACTTAATCCTAACCCTCTATATTTAGCTAGCACACCACAGTCATGAATATTTATAAGCGATTTACATTGAAAAGTAGAAAAGCCTTCAACACAATTAATAATTCCCGCTGGCTGCCCATCAACATAACAAAGTATGCTAAATACATCACTACGTGATGCCAATGTTGGTATTAGATTCTGCTTAGTAAATTCACTGAGGGCTTCCCCGCCCCCCATAGGGTCGAGAGCATACGCATTCAACAACATCAACAAGTCACGACCATGCTGAACATTGTTATAATCTGCTTTAACTAACTTAATTGACATAATTATCCTTTATCTGCATTACTATTTTTTATTAAGGCGCACTATACTCTTAATATGAATAAAGAACAGCCCCTATGTCAATATCAAGATCCTGATAATAGCCCTCAGCAAAAGTTTTGCTGTACTGAACGTGCCAATAACTCAGGCTTGTGTTTTTGGCACGATAAATCGATTGCAAAAACAGCTGATGACATCAAAGAAAAATTAGAAAATCATGCCCAATCTGGAGGGATGCTCAGAGGAATAGACTTGTCTCGAGCCCAGTTATCTGGTGTTGATCTGGTAAATCATCATAGTAAACAAGGTTATGATTTATCCCACGTAGATCTTTATCATGCCAACCTGTGCGGTGCTCATATGTTTAACATTAATCTATGTAATGCCAGCATAATGAAAGCAGATTGTAGAGATGCCAACTTCAACTGTGCAAACTTTGAAAAAACAAATTTACTTGGGGTGAAATGGGCAGGAAGCAAGTTCGAAAATGTCACTATAGGAGCCAAAGTAAAACAAGAGTTAGATGCTAAGCAAGCACTTAAAGAAGGTAAGCAAGCAGATTCAAACGATTACCTTCAACAAGCAGAAGAAATTTATAGAGACCTTCGTAAACATGCCGAACAAGAGGGTATATTCACATTATCAGGCTTTTTTATCCATAAAGAACTAACAATGCGCCGTTTGCAGCTACCACGCTATAGTGCAAAACGATTTTTATCAAAGCTCGTTGATGTTTTTTGCGGTTATGGCGAAGCACCATTGCGCATTATTGGCTTGTCTGTGGTCATTATCTTTATTTGTGCTGTGCTCTATTCATTTACAGGGTTAAATTATCAAGGAACCATTCATCAAGTATCGAGTTCTAACAGTGTAGAGGAGAACATATCGTTATTATTTTCCTCTATATATTTCTCTGTAGTCACATTTACCACGCTTGGCTACGGTGACTTTAATCCGATAGGGTTATCACGCGCCATTGCTGCTATCGAAGCATTCACAGGAAGCTTCACCATAGCGCTATTCGTGGTTGTTTTCGTAAAAAAAATGACTCGCTAATTAATACTTCTACTTTTTTTATCCAAGCAGCACTTTTTTAGATGTTAAATAGTTAATTTAATACTGTTTCATCAGCATTCGCCCTGTTAGAATAGCCAAAATTATATTTGTTACCGCTAGCTTCTTATACTTTTAGTTAGTGGAAATCTTTACGGAATTATAGTGTCATGCGTACCAGCCAATACCTACTCTCTACTTTAAAAGAGACACCTGCCAGTGCAGAAGTAATCAGCCATCAATTAATGCTTAGGGCAGGACTTGTTCGTAATCTTGCTTCAGGCTTATATACTTGGTTGCCTACTGGTTTAAGAGTATTGAAAAAAGTTGAAAATATTGTGCGTGAAGAAATGCAGCGTGCAGATGTGAATGAAATTTCAATGCCAATGGTACAACCTGCAGACTTATGGGAAGAGTCTGGTCGCTGGGATGATTACGGCCCGGAATTATTGAGATTACATGATCGCCATCAGCGCCCTTTTGTATTAGGACCAACACACGAAGAAGTTATCACAAAATTAGTTGCTAACGAACTAAGTAGTTACAAACAGTTGCCATTATCTCTCTTTCAAATTCAGCAAAAATTTCGTGATGAAATTCGCCCACGTTTCGGTGTCATGCGTGGACGAGAGTTCTTAATGAAAGATGCTTACTCTTTCCATTTAGAGCAAGAGTGTTTAGAGAAAACCTATCAAAAAATGTTTGATGCCTATTGTAAAATATTTGACCGACTGGGTTTAAATTATCGACCAGTATTGGCCGATACGGGCTCTATAGGCGGGGATGCTTCACATGAGTTTCATGTGCTTGCCGACTCGGGTGAGGATGATATCGCTTTTAGTGATGAGAGTGATTTTGCAGCGAACATTGAAAAGGCACAAGCCCTTGCACCAAACGGTGAACGCGCTCAAGCAACAAAAGAATTAACTAAAATAGATACACCAAATACAAAATCGATTGATGATGTCGTAAGTTTATTAGATATCGATATCAAAACAATTGTTAAAACGTTACTTGTTTGTGGTGTAGAAAATGAGCAAGGTGAAACGCCATTAGTTGCGTTAATTGTTCGTGGTGATCATCAACTTAACGAAATCAAAGCCGAGCATTTACCTCAAGTTGCAGCTCCTTTAACTTTCGCCAATGAAGAACAAATATTAACTGTAGCGGGTTGTAATTCAGGCTCTATCGGACCTGTGTCACTAAACTGTGAAATAATTGTTGACCACAGCGCTGCTCAGTTAAGTGATTTCGTTTGTGGCGCAAATGTCAATGACAAACATCTAACCGGCGTAAACTGGGAACGAGACTGTTCATCGTTCACCGTTACAGATATTCGTAATGTTGTAGAAGGCGACCCTAGCCCATGTGGACAAGGTAAAATAGTCATCAAGCGTGGTATAGAAGTGGGACATATTTTCCAGCTTGGTTCAAAATATGCTCAAGCGATGAACTGCTCGGTATTAAATGAAGGTGGTAAAAACCAAACGTTAACTATGGGTTGTTATGGCATCGGTGTTTCACGAATTGTCGCTGCTGCTATTGAACAAAATCATGACAAATACGGGATAAAATGGCCACAAGCTATTGCACCATTTCAAGTTGCAATAGTGCCAATGAACATGGCTAAATCTGCACGTGTTAAAGAAACTGCTGAAACATTATATGAGCAATTAAACCAAGCCGGTATTGAAGTACTATTTGATGATCGTAAAGAGCGCCCAGGCGTGATGTTTGCCGATCATGAGCTAATGGGTACACCATTGTTACTTATTATTGGCGAGCGTAATTTAGATGCACAGCAAATCGAGTTAAAAAATCGCATTACTGGTGAAAAGTCACTTATGACTATAAGTGATGTTATGTCACTTTTTGATAAATAGATTATCATCAATCAGTTTTAAAAGGGGCTATATGCCCCTTTTTAGTCACTGGCTATTAATAAAATGGCCTTGTTATGCTTTTTTAATAAAATTTTTTGCAATTATTCATTAAAAACTTAATCTTAGCTATTTCAATACCCCTCATTATTAGCAACAATGTAACATTACCCTCAATTCCCTAATTTAAGAAGTAGTTCACCATGAAAGCAATAAACAAGTCATCTAAACTCAGCAATGTATGTTATGAAATTAGAGGACAAATTGCAGCAGAGGCCCGCCGTTTAGAAGACGAAGGTCATAAAATTCTTAAATTAAATATTGGAAACCCTGCCCCATTTGGTTTTGAAGCGCCTGATGATATTTTAAAAGATGTTATACATAATCTACCTAGCTCGCAGGGATATAGTGAATCACAAGGTATTTATTCTGCTCGCGTTGCTGTAATGCAGTACTTTCAACAGCAAGGTATCAAAGATGTACGTGTTGATGATATTTTTATCGGTAACGGTGTTAGTGAACTCATCGTTATGGCTATGCAAGGATTACTTAATAATGATGATGAGGTATTGATCCCTGCTCCAGACTATCCACTATGGACAGCTGCAGTATCACTTTCAGGCGGTAAAGCGATACACTACCGCTGTGATGATGAAAATTATTGGTATCCAGACCTTGATGATATGGCGGCTAAAATAACGGATAAAACTAAGGCTATAGTCCTTATTAATCCGAATAACCCTACCGGTGCTGTCTACCCTGAAGAAATTCTTCAAGGAATCCTTGCATTAGCAAGAAAGCATAGCTTGATTATTTTCAGTGACGAGATTTACGATAAAATTCTTTATGATCAAGCCAAGCATATTCCTATCGCTTCCCTAGCTCAAGATGTATTAATTATTACCATGGGAGGTTTATCTAAAAATTACCGTATTGCTGGTTTTAGAGCCGGTTGGATGGTGGTTTCAGGCCCTAAAATTCATGCTGAAGATTATTTAGAAGGTTTAACTATCCTCGCTTCAATGCGTTTATGTGCAAACGTTCCTTGTCAACACGCTATTCAAACCGCTTTAGGTGGCTATCAAAGTATTAATGAGTTGATTGAAGGGGATGGCAGATTACTTAAACAACGCAATACTGCTGTAAGTATGATCAATGATATCGATGGTTTATCGTGTAATACCGCGATGGGTGCCCTGTATCTTTTTGTAAAAGTGGATGCTGAAAAGTTTAATATTAAAGATGATGAAAAGATGGTTTTAGATCTACTAAAACAAGAAAAAATATTACTCGTACACGGTAGTGCCTTTAACATCACTGAAAAAAATTATTTCAGATTGGTATTTTTACCGCATGTTGATGAGTTAATACCTGCATTAGAAAAGTTAAAGAGTTTCTTTGCTACCTATAAGCAAATCTAGTCAGGACGAGAAAGCTCATCGAGTGTTTGCATACAAGCAGGGAATTGAGAGTTATAAAATTCAGCAACTTCTGGCCATTGTTGACAATGGTCAGCCACCCTTTTTTCAAGTAATTTACAAGCATCAGTAAATTCCCTGTTACCGCCATTCACTTCTGCCAAACTATAATGATATGCAGCCAAATCATCAGCAGATTTAACTATCGCCTTAATTTGTTTATCAATATTGGATTGAATGACAAAGGGAGCCATTGCTTCATGTAGATAATCAGGTAAGCCTGAATACACCATTGAGTGTTCAACCTCACTTTCAATTTTTTTTATTTGCTTAGTTAAGTCAGGGTTATAATATTTTAATGGGCTGGGAATATCTCCCACTCCTCCAGATTCTGAAGCCTCGTGATAAAGTGCTGTAATGGCGATTAATGCCGGATCATAATTGCGATCAAACTTTAGCTTACCTATTAAAGCAATTTGATGACTGATCAGTGACACTTCAAAAGAGTGTTGAGCACAAGTTTCTGCTTCTCGTGTCGTCATTAGTGGCCATCTAATGATTTTTCTTAAGCGAAGCATCCAAGCAGTAAAGCTACCCTTTTTATGATGAAACATCATAATATTTCAATAGTAGAAGATTAGTGTGATTTTTCAATTTAATGCTCATCTGGATCAGGGTACTGCTCTCTTATCGCTGAGAAATTATCATAATCATCGATAATGATATCGACTAATTTATCTTCAAATTTAATATTTTTTTGCTCAACCAAATATCCTTTAATTTTATCATCCGTCCAAGGCTCTTTGTAACAACGTTTAGAGCCAAGCGCATCGAATACATCCGCAATAGCCATAATTCGAGCTTCAATAGGTATATCATCCCCAACTAAACCTTCAGGATAACCAGAGCCATCCCAATTTTCATGATGATAATGAGCTAACCGCGCTGCTAATTTAGACACACTCACTGTCGATTTTTCTAAAATATCACCACCAATTTGCGCGTGTGATTGCATTATGTTCCACTCATCACCTTCAAGCTTCCCTGGCTTGTGAAGTATATATTCAGGGATAGCAATCTTACCTAAGTCATGTAATGGTGCTGCCAAACGTAAAGCCTCAATAAATGCCTCACTCATGCCTAAGTGTTTAGCAATTAATTCACAAATAATGGCGACTCTTTTAACGTGAGATCCAGTTTCCTTACTGCGAGCTTCTACAGCTTCACCAACAATAAAGAGCAATTCTTTTTGTGTTTTTTCAATCTCTTTTTGACGCGTTAGCCCTTCTAAAATTAAAGCGACATTCGTCGCGAATAATTCAGCTAGACTGGCTTTAAAGTGCTCATTGTCATCCTCAAATTCAATATAAAGCACTGAGGCTGCGTTTACAGCAGCTTGGTAATAACCAACAAAACATTTCTCATCGCTATAATGAGCTTTATTAATGAATACTTGTTGTATTTTTTCTTTGACTTCATCATCAATGTCAGATGATTCTAGTGAGTCTGATTCACAAACATACTTCCCAGTACAAGCAATAATTAAGTTGGTTGCATTTAAATCAAAATCAATCTGAGTCCGAGCGATATATAAAGCTGAGCTTTCAACATTCATTAAGGCTAATAAGTGATTTAACGCCGCTGAGCCAAAAGATTTCAATTGATGTATTTTTAGTAAATCGTGAGTAGTTTCAATAAGCTTCTTAAAAGCATCTAAACTACGCTGAATAGTCATAATATCGCGATAGGCACGTATACTTGCGTAAACGGTCGTTATCATTTTATTGGAAGTAAAGTCGGTTTTTTCTTTGTAATCATTAATATCAAAATCTTTAATGACTTTAGCTTCAGGTGCTGTGCCTGCTTGACCAGTACGTAACACTAAACGTATAGCTTGGTTTTTTAAATCTTCCCTGATCCATTGTACTAACTCTAAACCTGCATGATCTGTTTCCATAACAACATCAACAAAAGCCATACAGAAATCACTATCATTTAATAATGTTTTTTTTGCTTCTTCCATAGAGTACACAGAAACAATTTCTAAATGGCGATTCTCAATTTCAGCATCAGATAAAACTAACTTCGTTACTTGATGTACCGAGTCATCATCATCAACAACTAATATACGCCATTTCTTTTGCGTTTTATTAGTAACTTTCTTATCTGAGTCTAAAGGTTCATCCTTAAAGATAAAATCATTCATTGCTACATACTATTCTTATAACAGGCCTTATATTAGAGTGTAATCTAGATAATAAAAAATGCACTAAAATATTAAAATATATATAAAAAAAGCAGCTAATGCCGCTTTAATGTTTAATCACAAATTTATTCAACTTAGTGAAATTGTGCAACCACTTGGTGAACGATATCTCTAATCGTTGCTGAAGGTGCTTCTTTATCCGAATCGGTTATACGTTTAACTGCCCAACCATGCCAAGCTGGCTGATGCGTTTTAACATCATAAACATCTACTGCTAATTTTCCTTCGGTATACTGTCTAACACGGGTTTCTGTGCCCATATTTGCACCGTACATACCGCCGTAATAGCCGCCGTAATAACCTCTACCCCAGCCAAAACTAGAATTATAGCTTGCTGGATAGCTGCTAACCTTGATTTTATCTCTGTTACCTACAGTATAAGAGATAGCAAAATCAGCTTTTTCTGCATCTTCAATTAATTTATAACCTTTTGCCATGAATGCTTTTTCAATTTCTTCATCAACACGTATTTTCATTACCGGATTAATATCTTCTGCTGGCGCCATTATCTTGCCAGGAGTTAACCACGCAAATGTTTTATATGTAGCGGTATCTATTTTAGTATTTTTATCAAAATCGACATCAGCTTCATAAGTACTTGAACAACTAGCAACAGCAACAATAAATACTGCGGTAATTACTTTCTTTAAATAAGTCATATTATTTTTCCATGTTTCGCCGATAAGTATAATACCTACAGCCTACTCTGTTAGTAACGACAATACTGTCATGAAATGTAACTATAAAACAATATTTGCAACTAAAATAGCAAAAACAATAAATTATAGTTAGATTTAATGTTTATATGACTAGGTCAATACTCAGTACTGTATTTTATTGATGTAATTGCGAGTACTTTTGTATTTAATGGTTGACACTTGCCACTAAACCCTTTAAAAATAGAGCCAAGCTTTACTGTAATTTAAAGAGATTAATTCAGGAAATCATGAATTCATTTACACACATTAGCAAACTCAATAACGTCCTCATAGTCGTGGTGATTGTCAAATCACTACGAGGGTTGAATTGTCTAAAAAGCTAAGTGTAATTAAGCAACTAAACAAAACCAAACCCTCGCTCTTTATAAGGCCGAGGGTTTTTTATATTTAATCAAAGATAGAATTAAGGATATTAGCATGACAACAGAGCTATTTACTGGTGCTGAAATGGTAGTTAAGGCGCTATCAGCACTAAAGGTAAAATACATTTTTGGCTACCCTGGTGGCTCAGTATTAGATCTATATGATGCTATTTTTCAACAAGACGAAATTGAACATATTCTAGTACGCCATGAACAAGCAGCCACTCACATGGCAGACGGCTACACGCGTTCAACAGGTGAAGTAGGAGTGGTTTTAGCCACTTCAGGACCTGGCGCGACCAATTGCGTAACCGGTATTGCTACAGCTTACATGGACTCTATTCCCATGGTTGTATTAGCGGGTCAAGTGCCCACCACGCTCATTGGTAATGATGCTTTTCAGGAAACAGATATAGTTGGCTGTACCCGTCCCATTATTAAACATAGTTTCAATTGCCGTGATCTAGCTGATATTCCAAACGTTCTTGCCAAAGCTTTTTTTATAGCCAGTACAGGGAGACCGGGTCCTGTTGTTGTTGAGTTGCCAAAAGACCTACTGATCCCGCAAAACAAGGCTGAATTTAATATTGATCTAAATGTTAAACTACGCTCTTACAATCCGAATGTTAATGGTCATCCAAAACAAATTCGTAAAGCTGTTAAAACTATCAGCGAAGCTGAAAGATTAGTGGTGTATTCCGGTGGCGGTATTGTGCTATCCGATGCTTCAGAATTATTAACAGAGCTAGTTGAAACACTTAAGGCACCAGTAACCAATACATTAATGGGTCTAGGAGGTATTTCTGGTACTCATGACAATTTTGTTGGAATGCTAGGTATGCATGGCTCTTTCGAAGCCAATAAAACCATGGCGAATGCCGATGTGATTTTAGCTCTAGGTGCACGTTTTGATGATAGGGTTACCAACAATGTAGAAAAATTCTGCCCAAATGCCACCATTATTCATGTTGATATTGACCCTACTTCCATCTCAAAAACCATTAATGCCCATATACCAGTAGTAGGTTTAGTGGATGTAGTTATTAAACAAATTCTTGCAGAGCTTGAAGCTACTAAATTTACTCCCAATGATGAAGCACTAAAAGATTGGTGGCAACAGATAAATTTATGGCGTGATATGCGACATGTAGGATACAAGCAGGTTGAAGGTGAAAAAATTAAACCACAACGAGTTGTTGAAGCACTGTATAGAATAACTAAAGGTGAAGCTTATATCGCATCAGATGTAGGTCAACATCAAATGTTTGCTGCACAATACTATCCATTTGAAAAACCTCGACAGTGGATAAACTCTGGAGGTGCCGGCACCATGGGCTTTGGTTTACCTGCAGCGATGGGAGCAAAACTTGCTTTCCCTGATAAGCATGTCATTTGTATAACCGGTGATGGCTCAATTCAAATGAATATTCAAGAGTTGTCAACCTGTCTGCAATACAACTTACCAGTTGTCATAGTCACACTCAACAATCGCTCACTTGGTATGGTTCGTCAATGGCAAGACATGGTTTATGATGGGCGTCATGCTTCATCTTACATGGAGTCCTTACCCGACTTCATTAAAATCGCCGAAGCTTATGGTCATGTAGGTATAAAAATAGACACCTTAGATGAGTTAGATAGTAAACTTGAACAAGCTTTTGAAATTAAAAACAAACTAGTATTTGTTGATGTATTAGTTGATGAAAAAGAACATGTATACCCTATGCATATCCGCCAAGGTGCGATTGATGATATGTGGGTAGAAAAAGGAGTAAAAGCATAATGCGTCATATTTTATCAATATTACTAGAGAACGAACCCGGTGCGTTATCCAATATTGTCGGCTTGTTTTCACAGCGTGCTTTTAATATAGAAAGCTTAACGGTTGCTCCAACTGACGATAATACGTTATCTCGCATCACAATAGCCACCATTGGCAATGATCAAGTGTTAGAGCAAATAGTGAAGCAAGTAAATAAGTTAATTGATGTGATAAAGATCACGGACTTAACAGAAAGAAAACATGTTGAACGCGAATTGCTATTAGTAAAAGTTGCTGCAATGAATGATAAATCAAGAACCGAAGTTAAGCGAATCAGTGATATTTTCAGAGGTAACATTGTTGATATCGGTAAGCAAATTTATACCGTAGAGTTAACGGGTAGTAGTGATAAGCTCAATGCTTTTATCGAAACGTTAAATAACGAAACGGAAATAATTGAGTCAGTTCGCTCAGGTTGTGTCGGTATAGCTCGCGGCGAAAAGGCGTTACGAGTATAATAGTAAGGCCGTAGAGTAGTGAATCTCTACGGCCTTACATCGTCAAATATAATTAAGAGATAAAAATGGTCAAACTAGGTAAATATCAACATTTTAAAGGAAATTATTATCAAGTACTTCATATTGCTAGGCACAGTGAAACAGAGGAGTATTTAGTCGTTTATCACCCAGAAAGTGATAAAAGCGATATTTGGGTTCGTCCGATAGCAATGTTCAATGAATCAATTGAACGTGATGGCAAAACCATACAGCGTTTTCAATATATTGCTGATTAACTAATGGCAAAAAAACTATGCTCTTGCCAGTCAACTTGTTTTTTCTGCATTTGAGTAACTTCTGCTTGTTTTGGTCCATGTTTTAGCCAAGCAAGCATTTTTTCAACATTATCTTCTTCACCGCATATCATCAATTCAACATCTCCATCGGCTAAGTTTTTTGCATAACCACTTAAACCATAATCAATGGCTTTTTGTTGACTTGATACTCTAAAATACACACCTTGCACCTTCCCTGATACATGAGCGATATAGCTTACATTCATAGTGAATACTCTTTTTTTATATTATTAACTAGAGTATAGACGCTTTAAAATAAACAGAAAGAAAACCTAACAATTATCTAAAAACAACTTTAATGGTTAACTGTTTATCGCTAATTTTACTTTTTCTTTGTAACTACGGCTTACTTTTAATTCTTTACCGTTTTTTAATACCAAGAAATATTCGCCGTTAATTTGGCTACAGAATTTTTGAATGTAATGTTTATTTACAATGGTTGAACGATGATTTCTGATAAACAATTTTGGATCAAGATGCTCCTCAAGTTGTTTCATAGTTTTACGCAAAATTAGCGTACTTTCTTGACTATGATTTGTGTTATCGAACGTATGAACACACATATAATCACCTGCCGCATCTATCCAAATAATATCTTTTACGGGCACCCTACTCACTTCACCTGCATCTTTAATTGCAAGGACATCAGAATAGCTAGAAAGACTCACAGGTTGATTATTAGCGAGCTCTGTTAAAATCTTTTGACAATCATTACCTGTAACATCACTGACTAAACGAACGAGTTTAGCTTTGTGATCTGCATCTGTACTAGAGTTGAAGTAACTTCTTATTTTTGTAATCGTTTGATCAAGACGCTCTTCATCTGCGGGTTTCATAATGTAATCTAATGCATGCACTTCAAATGCTTTAATCGCATATTGATCAAATGCCGTAGCAAAAACCACCATAGGTAACTTTAAACCTTGGTTATTAATTTCCTCAATCACTTGAAAGCCATTTAGGCCAGGCATTTGAATATCAAGAAACATTAAATCAACTTTATAGGCACGTACCGCTTCGACAGCTTCCCTACCATTACTGCACTGTGCAACAATATTAATATCATCATAAGCTTGTAAACGCACCATCAACCCCTTACGAGCAAGGGGTTCATCGTCAACTATGATTGTTCTAAGTGTCATAACCTAAAATCCTGTTATTCATTTATGTGGGTTATTCACCTGTAAATTCAAGTGGCATACGTATGCTCACTTTAACACCTGAAGGGGTATTGTTGGCAACAACTAAAGAAAAGTTTTCTTTATATAATGCTTGTAATCGTTCTCTTGTATTGACTAATCCAACACCATTTTCACGAAATAAATTGCCATCAACAATATCAGCACCCGGACCATCATCAGCCACTTCTATCATCAAATCATGAGCAAAATTGGTCACGGAAATAGTAATCGCGCCCCCTTGCTCTTGGGTAGCGATGGCATGTTTAATGGCATTTTCAGCCAAAGGTTGCAAGATCATGCTAGGAACCAGTGCTTTTTGACAGTTTTCATCAATATTGAAATGTACTTGTAATCTATCTTCAAAACGCACTTTTTCTATCGCCAAATATAACTCTAGCGCTTGAATTTCACTGATCAAGGTTACTTTTTTCATCGGATCTTTATCAAGAGAATAGCGTAAAAATTCACTTAACTTGGTCACCATACTATTGGCGGTTGAATTTTCTTTTAATAAGATCAGAGTCGAAATAGCATTTAACGTATTAAACAAAAAATGTGGATTTAATTGATATCTCAGCATTTTTAACTGAGCTTGATGGGCAACCGTATTTGCTTTTAACACGCGCTGCTTTTCAATTTGCAGCATTTGATAATATTTGGTGCCAAAATACAAACCGCTCCAACTCAGGATTATATAAAATGACCATACACTCGATTTTGTGTACATCAACCAAAAGTCAGGTTGATAACCGTGCTTATATATTTCCCAATAGTTTATATTTTTAATTACTTGCCAGAGAACACCGGTAAAATAAGAAGCGAAAACAACAACCAAACCTATCTTAATCGGCGTTAAATTCCAAACACGGCGATAAACATAACGTAAAGGGACAGTGATTAACCATCCGGCATAAGCATTAAGAAAAATGATAACTACAAAAATGTCACGTAAATCATGCAATAAAGAGCCAAGATAATGCACTAGCGCAAAACCAAACCAACCTGCACTATGGGCTAACCAAAATAAACGGTTTCTATTTTCGAGTAATTCTTTCCAATTCACATAAAGTCCTAACTTATTTACATTTATTAATTATGCGTTAGCCTCTGAGTAAGTGCACTGCTTTTAATCGTAACTTTGTAACCGTTTATCGCTTTTATCATTAAAAACTATGACTAAACAGACAACATTGGCCCTAATCGTTGTCCCCCCAATAAATGCATATGAATATGAAAGACCTCTTGTCCGCCATCTTCATTACAATTAATTATTAATCTATATCCATTCTCATCAATGCCCTCTTCCTTTGCTAACTTTTTTGCGACAGTGATCATGCGACCTAAGGCTAACTCATCCGCTTCATCAACATCATTAATGGTTGGTATAAGTTTATTGGGTACGATAAGAATATGAGTATCCACTCTTGGTGCAATATCTCTAAATGCAGTGACCAGTTCGTCTTGGTAAAGCAAAGGGGTCGGTATTTCTTGTCTAATTATTTTTGAAAATATTGTTTCTTCAGCCATGTGTAAAACTCAACTATTAATGTTGCCAATAGTTTAGCGCGGAAATATTGTTAAACCAAATGGATTATCCAATCTATTGTTACGATGACATTTATTTGGTCATCAACCACTTTTATTGACCTTAATCAAAGCTAAGCAATAGTGATATATGACATGCTATAGCTCAAATTATTAGCTGATACAGGGCTGTTGATCTTTCGAGATTGTTTTTGCAGCGAATTGTTGGGTATTTATACAAGGTAGAGCCTTTGCCATGTGGTTGTTCCACATAAAAAGGCGACAACGCCGTAAAAATGACCAACAAACGGGGTCGAAGGATTCGGCTAAAAGCGCTTTACTCATTGTTGAGTAGTATTTGCTTAGAATGACTAGGCTAAAAACTACTCGCCGCAATTAAAACGCTTTTATCTCGAACAAAATTTAACCGCGAAAGATCAATAGCCCCTAGTCAAACTTAGGATAACGATATGGACATAGATTATAGCGAGATTAATTACCTACAAGATCCTAAAACACAAGAGTTACAGGCTGATTATGTACAGTTTTTATTGTCGATGACAGGCCCAACTGTTATTGATATCACAGGAGCTAATACCAATAGCTACCGAGTCATTGTGACACTGCTACAAGGTGACGAGCCTTCAGGATTAATTGCGATACATAGATGGTTAACTACTAGAGATGAAAGTGAACTTCCTCACAGTAATTTACGCTTAATCATTTGCTCTGTAGAAGCAGCTTCACAAAAACCTATTTTCACCAATCGTTTTATCAGTGGTAGTAAAGATATTAATCGATGCTTTGGCAAAGCAGGACAACATCATAGCTTTCAAGACGACCAACAAGGCTGTTACGAAAGAGCAAACTTGATAGAACAAGCGATACGTGAAGTTCAAGCGGATATGATAATCGATCTTCACAATGCAAAAAGTCCGGGCCCAACCTTCGCTATTAGCTCAACAATCACCACAGAAACCTTATCCATAGCAGCATTTTTTTGCCAAACATTAATCTTATCTGACTTAAGTTTAGGCTCACTAATGGAGCAAAACTTTTCCTGTCCATTAATTACAATTGAATGCGGCGGCTCTTTAGATGAGCAAGCCCATGAAGTTGCTTATTCAGGCATTAAGCAACTAGTACAAGCGGGTAATATTGATTATATTCATCAAGCCAAAAATGTTGAAGTTATCTATCGCCCACTAAGGTTACACCTTAATAAAGATGTAAATTTATCATATGCAAAACATGATGAAGGCTATAGCGGTGTAACATTAAAAGATAACATTGAATATTTTAACTATGGTGGTGCTCATCAAGACGAAATGATTGGTTGGCTCGATGGTAATGGCATAGACAACTTAATGCTCTTCGATAAAAATGGAGACAACGTCATTAATGAGTACTTTTATAGCCGAGATAACCAATTAGTCTGCAAACGAAATATACGTATTTTCAAGGCAACCACACAAAAAAAAGCAGCCTTAAACGACTGCTTATTCTATTTAGTAAAACAGAATATTAATGACACTTAATATCTGCCAATTAATAGTACTAATAAATAATAGGCGACTCTATTACAGGAGTTTCTGCAAAGCTAATCGAAGCTAAATACTGCTCACTCGCTTTGTTTGCACTATCAACTGAGCTTGCATGAACTCTTGCCAAAACATCCCCTCGATTAACTAAGGTTCCTATCGGTAAAATTCGATCAAAGCCAACACTATGATCTATTTTAGCGCCATTATCGATACGGCCACCGCCGAGTGAAACAACCGCTAAACCGATATCTTTTGTTTGCATCTCGCTGATATACCCATGACATGGTGCGAGTACTTCAACGATATAGTCAGCCTTAGCCATCGATTGCCAAGGATTCTCGATTAAGTCACTTGGGCCACCTAAGGCATAGATCATCTTGTCAAATATTTCAGCCGCTTTACCTGAGGATAAAGCCATGTCTACTTTTGCTTGAGCATCGACGTCACCATCAGCTAACTTAGTATTAATTAACATAGCTTTAGCTAATGTAACCACGACATGATGCAGCCTAGGCTCACGTAATTTCCCAGTTAAATACTTTACCGTTTCATAAATCTCTAAGGCGTTGCCTGCTGTACTGCCAAGCACCTGATTCATATCAGTAATAATTGCTTGGGTGTTAACCCCAGCATTGTTGGCAACTGTGGTAATACTCTTTGCAAGTATTTTAGCCTCTTTTAAGGATGTCATTTGTGCGCCATTACCTACTTTAATATCCATAACTAAAGTGTCTAACCCGGCAGCAAGTTTCTTTGATAAAATTGATGCCGTAATGAGCTCAACAGAGGCTACTGTTGAGGTAACATCCCTAATGGCATATAAACGCCTATCAGCTGGTGCAAGCTCTGGGGTTTGAGAAATAATTGCCACCCCCAGCTCTTTTACTACGTCTTTAAATTTTGATAAAGAAGGCTGAACATTAAAACCAGATATGCTTTCAAGTTTATCTGCTGTACCACCAGTGTGACCAAGACCGCGCCCAGAAATCATAGGAACGTAACCACCACACGCGGCAACAATCGCTGCAAGCATAAAACTGACTTTATCGCCAACACCACCAGTAGAGTGCTTATCAACGATAGGCCCTTCTATGTCGGGCCAAGATAATACTTGACCAGAATGCATCATAGATTGAGTTAATGCTACCGTCTCATGTTCACTTAAGCCGTGTTGAAAAATAGCCATTGCCATGGCGCCAACTTGCGCATCATTGAATTCGTTTGACACTAAACCATCAACAAAAAAACTTATTTCATCGTTTAGTAAGGGTAAATTATCTCGCTTTTTTGCAATAATTTCTTGAGGTAACAACATTAGTAATCCTTATTCCTTTTCTTAGTCGTTCTGCGTCTTATCAAGTAGCTCAGCTGGCGTAAATGCATCAGGCAATAGTTGTGCAATAGTCCATTGAAGATGCTCGTTAAGATGATTCACTGACATAATGACAGCTGTTGGCTGGAAAAATTCACTGATAACTTGTCTACAAGCACCACATGGCGGGGTTAGTTTGACTTGCTCTGTATAGATAACCATTGCACTAAATTTAACCGCAGCACTATTTTCATTTTGAATGACACCTTGAGCAATACAGTTACGCTCAGCACAAACCGTCAAACCATAAGATGCATTTTCGACATTACAACCCTGAACAATGGTGTTACTCGTGGTTAACCCAGCAGCCCCAACATTAAAATCACTATAAGGCGCATAGGCTCTATGATAAGCAGTCCGCGCCTTTTCAATAAGCGCTGGCCAAGGCTTTTCTTCTATATTTTCAATTAATTTATTATTCATAAGCTCCACCCAACAAACCTGACCAATTAGTCAAGAACAGATGATATAGTAACATTATTTGTATATTTGTTAATAGCGCCATGAAAATTTTCCAAAAAAAACCGCACAATAAAGTGCGGTTTGTATTGAACTTGATTTAACTTAGAACTTATATGTTAAACCAACACGCACTTCCCAAAGAGAAGGCTCTACTTGTACACTTTGATCTTCATTGCCACTATAGAACTCTTCAAAAACATACTGACCTTGATCGTTGATTGAAGCTTCAACCATTTCATGACCCACAAAGGTACCTTTGCGCATAACGCCCCAATCATCATTTAACATATTGCCAATGTTTTTAACGATGAAGAAAGCACTACTCTTATGACCATCCATAAAGCCAGGTAACTCTTGCTCAACTTTTAAATCAAACGTTGTCCACCAATCGGCATTATGGCTATTGCGTTCTTGAATTTTACCACGTGATAGACCCTCGCTAGCAATAAATGCATCAAAGGCAGCTTTATCAAAGTCATCTCCATACACTACGTTTGCATCACCTTCTGTTGGAACATATAGAAGTTGACGTGAGCCATTCCAGTTACTGTCACCAAATGCACCATCAGAATCAGAGAATGTATAAGAGTACGGAGCTCCAGAGCTTGATTGACCAAATAAGCTAAAACGAGTTTGTAACTCAGAAATCAACTGCACTGAATAGTTTATTGTCATAGTAAAGCGATGTGGTATTTCATAGTCTGATGTAGCCATATGAGGATTCAAAGCATCAGTTGTTGCTAAGTTACCATAATTAGAGCCAGCTACTGAGCTTGTCATTGGATTTGCATCTTCAGACGACGTATATGAATAACCAATAGTTGCGTCTAATCCAAAATCAAATGCTTTATGAGCACCTAATGAAAAGACAGTAGATTTACCATCTCTATCACTATTAGTTAACACATATTCAAATGCACGGCCTGATGGGCTTTCTAGTAGAGGGCGTCCATCTGGAGCTACTTCACCAGAATATTGAATACCTGCATCTTTAATCGTGGCAGAGTTCATTTTCTTATTCAATAATAAATCGGCGGTAAAACTGTAACCACTATCAGTGGTATAGGTCGCACCTATTGAATACTTCCACTCTGATGGCACATCAAAATCAGGATCGATAGCATTTACCGAGCCATCACCACCTTGTTCTGGAATACCTGCAATTTCATCGTACATTGCTTGAGGTACACCATAAATTGGCGTACCTGGCGAAGTCCAATTATTAGCAAATAAATCTACTAAGCCATCATCATTTGTGACTAAATCTACATGGTATTCTCGTGTAGCAATTTGCACTAAACCATCATTTGAAAATGAGTTAGACAACCAAACATTTGGGTTACCACCAGAGTATAAACCAACACCTGCTCGTACATCTAAGTTATCATCAACAGTCCAATTAAAACCTACACGTGGCTGTAAAATACTAATACCATCAAAAGTTTCATTATTGGCATAACCGTAGCGGTCAACGAAGTTTTGGTTATAGCGAGGCTCGTCTGAACTCTTATACATGTCATAACGTAAACCAAACATTAATGTCGCGTCTATGTCTGTAAAGGTATACTCATCTTGTAAATAAAAAGTATGAACATCATAAGTAAACTCTTGACTTGCATCAGTTGGTTCATTGGTGCCAGCAGAGTTATTATAATAAATACGTGACGCTAAACCATTTTCAAAATCTTCAATTGAGTTGAATCTAAATTCACCATCAGTATGCTGCATAAATAAGTTAAAAGCAGTTAACGATTCATACTCATAACCTGCAGTTATAGTATGTGAATCTAAATAGTAGTTACCTGCGATTTTAAACGTTTGGTTATCCCAATAAAGCTTGTTACTTTGGCGTGAATCATCTGGACCTAAGAAAATCGTACTACCATTGTGACGTATTTGTACTTCACCAAAACCACTATCCGCATCTAATGACTCTTGACGATTATCAAGATCCATTTGCCCATAGCTCATCTGTGTCGAGAAATTATCCGACCAATCAGAGTATAAAGACACGACAAAAGATTTTAACTCTGCACCTTTTTCGTAAAAGTGACTATCAAGAGTTAATGCCCAGTCATCTGATTGGTCTAACTCAAAACCATCATTATAGTTATATACAAAACTTGCACGATGATCTTCATTGATGTTCCAATCAAGTTTTAATAAGAATTTTTCATCTTCAACAGGCATACTACCAGGCATACCACCCGCATCGTAATCATAAACACTTTGTGATGCAGCAAGTACTCTATCAACATCACCTTGAGCAATTTGATTACCTAAAGGTGAATAAGTAAATATTTCTGCCCCATCAAGTTTCTCATAAGAAACAAAAGCAAAAAGTTTATCTTCAATTAAAGGGAAGCCAACATTCACACCGTAACGTTTTTCGCTAAAACTTCCTAAGTCGTAATCTTCGCCTTCAATACTATCGCCTTTCATCGAGTCGTTAGTGTAGTCGTAAAAGAAACCACCGTGAACTTCATTAGTACCCGATTTACTAACAGCATTGATATTACAAGCACTAAAGCTACCGTACTTAACATCGTAAGGTGCAAGTTCAACAGACACTTGTTCAATAGAGTCAAAAGAAAATGGTACGCGAGTGGTAGGATAACCATTGGCATTTAAACCAAAGTTATCATTCATTTTCGCGCCATCTAGCGTCAGACTATTAAATCTTGGGCTACCACCACCACAATGAATAGCATCAGAGCGACTTTCATCAATATAAATTCTAGGGTCAGCTCTAACAATGTCTTTTAAATCACGATTGATAGCTGGCATGTTTGCTAAATCTTCAGCATTAAAGTGTGATGAAGGGCTAGCGCTACCAGAAAATTGCGACATTTTACGACCAGTTACCACGATAGTTTCAATGTCATCTGGGTTTTCTAAAGTTACATTAACAGGGTATGTTTCATCTAAAGTTAAAAATATATCTTTAACTTCAGTATCTTGAAACTTATCTGAATCAATGATTACTTTATATGGACCACCAACACGTAACCCCTTGGCAGTGAATAAGCCAGAGCTATTAACGGTTGCAGATTTAGTTGTACCTGATGGCACATGAATTATAGTGACTTTAGAGCCAACAGCAGCATTCCCCTGTGGACCAACAACTTGCCCCTTTAAAGCCGAGGTCGTGGTATTTGCTAAAACATCTGTTGAGATAACAGATGTAGATAAACCAAGCGCAACAACTAACGCGCCAGTTATGCGTGATAGAGAGTGGGTTTTCATTTGTAGTTTCCTTTAGTGTTTTGAATTTAATTCTTATTATTAACTGCCGTGCCATCAAAATAATAGCAGCAGATGTAATTAACTGCTTAATAGCCTGCAACAGTTTTATTACAATTTAATTAAAAAAATATCACAAATCAATTAAACTTACCATCAGGTCAACTTTTGTTTTTCGCTATTGTGCATTATTGTGGGTATAAGGTAAGGTAATAAAGGCCAAAGTGAACCAAGTGGACAAGTATTTAAAGGGCTGTACGGGTAAGTAATTTTTTTTCAATAAATTGTCATAAAATTAATCTGTTACTTTGATAGAAAATAAGAAATAATCCCTGCTTAAAATAATTTAGACAACAACGTTAGTTAAATAAAATGCAAGAAAATCAACATAAAACCATTAGAGCAAAAAGTGTAGAAAAAATATTAACAGCAGCTCAAGATGAGTTTGTGTCGCAAGGTTATAAAGGGGCGACTGTTCAATCTATTGCTGATAAAGCCAAATTACCTAAAGCTAATGTGCTGTATTATTTTAAAAACAAAGAAAATATCTACCATGCTGTGTTAGAGCAAACATTAAACATGTGGGATGAAGGTATTGGTGATATCGACATAAAGGATGGTCCTAAGTTGGCGATTGAAAAATTTGTACGCGCCAAAATCAACATGTCTTTTAAACATCCAAAAGCGTCTAAAATTTATGCCATGGAAATTATCCAAGGCGCACAGCATTTACAAGATTTCGCCCGAACTTATCAACGACAATGGGTTAGAGACAAAGCAAAAATATTTCAAACTTGGATAAATAATGGTGAAATGAATAATGTAGATCCGATGAATTTAATTTTTCTGATCTGGTCAACAACACAGCATTATGCCGATTTTGATAACCAAATATTAACGATTATGAACCGAGCTGATTATGAAGATAAAGATATTGACCATATCACACACTTTTTAACTGACTTTATTTTACGAGGTTGCGGTTTAGCCCAATGATATTAAAAAAACTTAAAGCAATCTCAACTCTATCAGTGGTGATTGGCAGCTTAATACTAGCGAGCAAAACTATGGCATTTGAATCACCTACTAAGCTTCGCATCGCAACATTTAATGTCAGCATGGAGGCTCAAAATTATCTTGATAAAGGGGCAGCAGTTCATAGCAATGAACTGACTAAAGAGTTAAGAAAGAACTCACAACAAATTAAAAATATTGCAGAAATTATCCAACGGGTAAATCCTGATATTATTTTACTCAATGAATTTGACCGAGTAGATAATAAGCACACCAATTTACGTTATTTTCTAAATCAATATTTAGCGCAAGGCCAACAAGGTCAATCGGGGATTTCTTATCCTTACTTTTATCAAGGACCCGTTAACACCGGCGTTACAATAAATGATGATTTAAATAAAGACGGTAAAGTAAATCAACCACCACAAGACACCCATGGATTTGGTTATTTTGAAGGCCATTATGGTATGGCGCTATTATCAAAATACCCAATTGATGAGAGTAAAATCAGAACATTCCAGCTGTTTAAGTGGCATGATATGCCAAACGCATTAAAGCCTGTGGTGCCAAGTACAAATTTACCTTGGTACAGTGAAGAAACGTGGAAAAAGTTAAGACTCTCTTCAAAGTCTCATTGGGATATTCCTGTAAATATAGATGGCAATACTATCCATATTTTAGCCAGTCACCCTACCCCACCAGTATTTGATGGCCCTGAAGATAGAAACGGTAAACGTAACCATGATGAAATTCGATTTTGGTTTGACTATATCAATGGTGAGCAAGGTCATTATATTTATGATGACTCAGGGACAAAAGGTGGTTTAACGCCCAAGCAGCCTTTTGTGATATTAGGGGATTTAAACGCCTCAATCATTAATGGTAATGCTATCGCAAGCCCCAAAACACAAGGTATTTATGCGCTTTTGAACAGTGATAAAATTCAAGATCCAAAACCTAAAAGCTTAGGTGGGCAACAGCATGATATTAACAACAAAGACGCTATGTTTTACACTGCTCATTGGGGGATGCGCCCAGACTATGTGTTACCGTCTAGCTTTGGTCATAAAGTATTAGGCTCTGGCGTATTTTGGCCTGAAGAAAATAACGATAGCTTTCGTCTGATTAAAGACAGAAAAGCCTCATCAGATCACCGATTAGTTTGGGTTGATTTGGAAATAACAAAATAATACCGTTAACTCATTGGAAAAATTAATGAAACTATTCTTACCCGCACTAGTAATTACTTTACAAACACTATCTTTTGCCAATGCTACAACCGTAGAAAAGCACGAAGTTGAGAAGCAACAGGCTCCAAAAAATATCATAATGGTTATTGGTGATGGCATGGGTCCAGCCTACACTACTGCTTATCGCTACTTCAGTGATGATCCTCAAACAGAGGTAGTAGAAGAAAGCGTATTTGATCGTCATTTAACAGGTATGTCTAGCACATACCCTGCCCCAGTATCTGGTGTAGTTACTGACTCTGCAGCGAGTGCAACCGCTTTAGCAACCGGCGTAAAAAGTTATAACGGTGCTATTGGTGTCGATGTTGATAAAAACAGTGTTGAAACCGTCTTAGAGCGAGCAAAACTAAACGGGAAGAAAACCGGCGTAGTGGTAACGTCACAAATCAATCACGCGACACCTGCATCATACTTAGCACACAACGAAAGCCGTAAGAACTATAACGACATTGCAAATAGCTATATCGATGATGGTATTAAGGCGGATTTATATTTTGGCGGCGGTTGGAAATATTTTATCCGCAAAGATAGAAACCTAGTAGAAGAATTTAAACAGGCTGGCTTTCATTATCTTGATAACTATCAAGGCCTAAAATCAATGCCTGAAGACAAGCCTGTTATGGGACTTTTCGGTAAAGTTGGGCTACCTTCAGCGATTGATGACACTGATAAACACCGTTTAGCCACCATGACTAAATCAGCACTTCATCATCTAATTAACCTACAAAAGAACGATAGCTCCCCAGACAATGGGTTATTTATGTTGATTGAAGGCAGTCAGATTGATTGGGCTGGTCATGCAAACGATATCAGTGGTGCTATGGCAGAAATGGATGATTTGGCAAAAACATTAGAGTATTTAGAGCACTTTGTAAGTCATCACCCTGACACGTTAGTTATTGTTACCGCCGATCATAGTACCGGTGGCTTTACCTTAGCAGCAAATGGTAAATACGAGTGGCAAGCTAAACATTTACGAACCATGAAACATTCGGTTAATTATATTGCTAAAAAACTAGTGAATATTGAAATAAATGCACAAAGCACCACTGAGCTTTTTAACTTTGAGTTAAGTGAAGAGGAAATTGCTTCACTAAATAAAGTAAAGACGAAACCGGAAACTGAGAATTCCTCTAATATTTACCAAGATAAAAAAACATCAACTGTTCAACTTGCTTTATTGAAGCAAGTTAAATACATAATTGATGCTCGAACTAACAGTGGCTGGACATCAGGTGGGCATACAGCCATTGATGTACCGGTATTTGCTTTTGGTAAACAGAGTGATTTATTTAATGGCCTGCAAGACAATACCGATATCGCTAAGAAGATTTTTACTTTGCTAGGTGAAGTTCAATAGATACCCTGTTAGCCTAAGTTACGCTCTTCTATGCTTGGGTACAAAATTTAAAATAGAGACGGGCACGACTTTTTTGACAGGGAAATATGTAAATTCCTTTCTGTCGATAATGTGCCCTAAACGACTTTCAATAGCACATAACTCTCTAAAGTTATCCTTGGAAACGAGTGAAATAGCTTCTCCTGTTGCCCCTGCTCTACCAGTTCGCCCTATGCGGTGAATGTATTCGTCTGCCTGAGCAGGCAAATCATAATTCACCACTCGGGTAAGGTTATCGATATCAATCCCCCTCGCAGCTATTCCTGTCGCGACTAGCATAGTAATTTTACCTGACTTGAAGTCGGCTAAGATTTGCTCACGAACAGCTTGTGTTCGACCACCATGAATAGACTCAGCTTTAATGCCTCGCTTTTCTAATTGCGATACTAGCTTGGCAGCGCCATGTTTAGTTTCAATAAATATAAGCGCTTGTTGCCATTGGTGCTCATTAATTAAATAACTTAATAAGGCTGACTTATTACTTTTATCAACCGTAACTAACCATTGCTTAATATTGGGTGTTGAAGCTTTATTTGGTTTGATTACAATCTCAACAGGATTGTTTATCGTTCTTGTGGCTAGTCCACGAACATCTGGTGAAATTGTTGCTGAAAACAACAAATTCTGTCGCTTTGAAGGTAAGCGCTCAATAATTTTATTAATATCATCAATAAAGCCCATATCAAGCATTCTGTCTGCTTCATCTAGTACAAGTACGGACAATTCATCAAAATGCAATGCGCGTTGATGTACTAAATCTAATAATCGACCAGGTGTTGCCACCAGAACATCAACTCCCCAGATCAGTGCTTGTTTTTGGGATGCTGCATCGACACCGCCATATACAGCAAGCGATGTTAACTGCAGGTTTTCACTGTATTTAGCGATATTAGCTTCAACTTGTACTGCAAGCTCACGAGTGGGCGTAAGCACAAGCGCTCGAACACGCTTACCACGTAACTTAGGTTTACTATTATCGGTATTTTGTAATTGCGCTATTTGTTCAATTATCGGTAAGACAAAGCTAGCTGTTTTTCCGGTACCCGTTTGCGCAGCAGCAATGATATCTTTACCCGATAAAGCAATAGGTATCGCTTGTTTTTGAATGTCTGTTGGTGTGTTATATCCAAGCTCTGCAATGGTACTTGTAATAACCTCAGACAGGCCAAGAGAAGAAAATGACATCACGATACCTTATTATACGAATGTTTTGATATTAAGCTTGAAACTTAATTTGTAAACCTTTTAAGAAGGTCGATAAAACCTCATCACTACAATCACGGTAATGTTTATGATTGACGTTTCTAAAAAAAGCACTGAGTTCATATTTCCCTAGACTTAAATCAGCTAATTCTAGAATGGCAATAACTTCATCGGCTTTTAATGCCAGTGCAATTTTAACTTTATTAAAAATTAAATTATTATTTAACTCTTGCTCAATAGGATGTTGAGGACCATCTTTAGGCCCTCTTTTTTCAATGATTAAACCATTTAAAAAACTGGCTAACTGAACATCTGATAATACTTGATAATCGTCTTCATTTTTTTCTTTAAAAAATGACGTTAACTGCTCAGCGCTAATATCACAATCGACTAAGGAAAATATTGCTAAAAGTTTTTCATCGTTAAAAGCAAAAATTTTACTCAAACGGCGTAAGATATCATTGTTAATCATAAGTAACCTTTATGTTATGGGTAAATTAAGCAACTTTGCTTTGAATTTGTGCATTAGCTAAATACTCATCGAGTGAGCCTTGGAAATTAACAAAGCCTTTATCTTTAATATCGATAATTCGTGTTGCTAAACTTGAAACAAACTCACGATCATGGCTGACAAAAATTAATGTGCCTTCAAAAGCTTTAAGGGCATTATTTAGTGCGTCAATAGCCTCAATATCCATATGGTTAGTCGGCTCATCCATGATAAGCACGTTAATATCAGCCATCATTAATTTGCCAAATAACAAGCGGTTTTTCTCTCCACCCGAGCAGTTACGAGCTTTTTTATTGGCATCATCATCAGTAAATAATAATTTACCCAACATACCACGTACACTTAAGTCATTATGACAAGGACGACGCCACTGAGACATCCAATCCATCAAGGTTAAGTCATTATCAAAAAGTGCACTGCTATCTTGTGGACAATAGCCGACAGATGCATTTTCAGACCACTTAACTACCCCTTCATTACAGGCTAGTTCGTTGACTAAACAACGTAAAAAAGTTGTTTTTCCTACGCCGTTTTCTCCAATAACCGCTAATTTAGCACCGGCTTCAAGCAGTAAATCACCTTTTTCAAACAATGTCTCGCCATCAAAGCCATGACCAATGTTCTCAAGCTCTAATGCAGAGCGGTGCATTTTTTTGCCAGGTGCAAAGGCAATTTTAGGCGTGATACGACTTGAAGACTTAACTTCATCAAGTTTAATTTTATCCATTTTTTTAGCGCGTGAGCTTGCTTGCTTAGCCTTAGAAGCATTAGCACCGAAACGGTTAACAAAGTCTTGTAATTCAGCAATCTCTTCCGCTTTTTTGGCATTGCCAGATAGTAACTGCTCCCGTAATAAACTCGATTGCTCTAAGAAAAATTCGTAATTACCAGGATAAATTCGCAACTCACCATAATCAATATCAGCCATGTGAGTACAAACAGAATTAAGGAAATGTCTATCATGAGAGATGATGATCATAGTACATTTTCGTTTATTCAACTCCCCTTCTAACCAGCTGATAGTATGAATATCTAAGTTGTTGGTTGGCTCATCGAGTAACAAAATATCCGGATTTGCAAAAAGTGCCTGTGCTAGTAATACACGTAATTTCCAACCTGGTGCAACTTGCTGCATCGAACCATAATGAAAAGACTCTTCAATACCAGCTTCTAGCAAGATTTCACCCGCGCGACTCTCTGCCGTATAACCATCCATTTCGGCAAACTCGCTTTCTAGCTCACCAGCACGCATACCATCAGCTTCACTCATTTCTGCTTGAGCGTAAATAGCATCTCTTTCTTGTTTTACTTTCCATAACGCCATATCACCCATGATAACAGCATCGATAACATTATATTCTTCAAAAGCAAACTGGTCTTGCCCTAAGGTACTCACTTTATTCCCTGTGCTTACTGACACATTACCTGAGCTTGGAGTTAAATCGCCGCTTAGGATCTTCATAAACGTTGATTTACCACAACCGTTAGCACCGATTAAACCATAACGGTTACCATTGCCAAATTTTGCAGAAATGTTTTCAAATAAAGGCTCAGCGCCAAATTGCATGGTAATGTTCGAAGTAGTGATCAAAATGATATTCCTAGCTGTAGCTAACTCAATAGCACCAATAGTGATTGAATGAAAAGCTGATCAACAAAGACAGCCCAAACCACTCAAAATAATAAGGTCGCGAATTATACAGCATTAAGCCCAAGCTCCCTACTACTATTGAACTTTTTGGCTTATTTTTAACTAATCAATTTAGAAAAGTGATGTTATCTATAGCAATTAAACCGGCAATACATCACATGGAGTCGTCATTCGGTAGGCTTGTTCTTGGAATGGATTTGTTCCGTGCCAAATATAAGAAGGGAATAATGCGCAAAGCCCTTCTTGTGGACAAACAGATACTGCGGTTTTTTCTCTTGCCTCACCTAGGTTCATACCTGTGGCACCAAAATTAACCCAGCCAGCTTTATTTGGATCGTCAGTACGAATTGATTTAGGCACTTCAATATAAGTAGGACCAGAAAACCAACCGTCAGGATGAACATGATTAACATGAAACCCTTCTTGCTTTAACCTGACTGACCAACTGCCAGAAAAACGGAAATCTTTAGTTATTCGGCTTAAAAATGGATGAGTAGGATCTTCTGGCATACCAGCTAAATATTCTCGAATACGACTCTCTAAAACCTGACGGTAGTCTTGAATAACTTTAACGTCTTGAAATAATAATCTACCCGGTGTTTGAGTACCGTTACGCACACTTTGATCAAGTGGAGTACTAACTTTTTGATGCATGCCAATTAATGCAGTGCGCAATTCATGAATAAAGTGCTCGAAATTGTCATAACCTTGCGGTGTATCTAAAAATTTCGCCTGTACAAACAGGTCGTAATTATTTAACCAAGCTTCACGTTCATCACCCGTTAACCGCCAGCATAAGCCTTTTAATGCCCACATTTCTTGCTCAAAAGGATTTATTTGCTGAGCAACATCTAAGTGTGACATCGCCGTTGTATATTGCTCCTGTTGAATTAGAAAGTTTGCAACGTCAATTCTGTAGCGGATGTTGTTTGGATCCTGTTTCACCGCATCAGCAACAAATTCAACGCCTTGGGCAGAGTTACCCGTTTGGCCAAGAAGTAACCCTAAACTGTGATTAATTTGTGGTAAGCCGCCTAAATCTTTTAATGCCGTATTTAATACTGAAACAGCTTCTTCACTACGCTTAGCAAGTTTTAGCATATCGGCATAAGCAACTCGTAATGGCGCTGAGTTAGGCTGCTGTTTAATCGCTTTTTGAAATGACTGAGTAAACTTGTCGTGCTCGCCATGTTCCCAATACATTTTATTTAATGTTTCGTGAGCAAGGACATAATCAGGCTTTAAAGTAATAGCCCGATTTAGACAAACATCTGCCTCTTTGCCGTTACCTAAATCATAAGCAGCACAGGCTTTACTAAAGTGTAATTCAGCAATATTTTCAGCTTGGGTTATTGCAATGTTATAACTGTCAATAGCTTCCGCTGGCTTTTGTAAGGTACGTAAAGTCACGCCTTTATTATGTAAGGCATTGATATTATTCGGTTGAATACTTAATGCCTTGTCAAAGGCGACAATTGCTTCATCAAGTTGATCAACTTCTTTTAAAGCACTGCCTAACGCCGACCAAATTTGTGCATTTTGTGGTGATTGCTGGCTTGCCGTGGTCAATGCGGCTATCGCTTCTGCTTTTAAACCTTGAGCGCGGTAAAGTAGCCCTAAATTAAAATAGGCTATGGCAAAAACAGTTCTTTTCTTAATAGCTCGCTGATAAAAACTGATTCCTTGCTCGACCCGATTTAACTTTCCCATTAAATTGCCCAAACTATTTAAGACATCAGCTTGTTGGGAATGATTTGGTAATGCTTTTAACATCAGCTGTTCTGCTTGAGTTAACTGCCCTTGTTTTTGACGCACACCACCAAGGAGAAATAATGCATTAGGCTCATTAGGTACTTGGGCCAGAACCCAATTAAAGCATTGTTCAGCCACACTTAAATTACCACTGTTCAATGCTTGTAGCCCTTGATTGAGTGCCTGTTGAAGCTTTTGCATTTACTTTTCCTATTATTATTTTTATCTAGAACAATTGAGTGAAGTTTATCATTATTACAAAACAAACATTAATGATATTTGACTTAAATTAAATAACACTCAAAATTTTTAAAATGTTTTCTTAAACCATTTGTCGATTGACTCAAACAGCTCTACCGTTGCCTTTCTGCTTGGGTCTAGTAATTCGTCACTAGAGGTTTCTAGGTCATCAAATAGCTCATTGCTACTTTCTTTAACACTCTCCCAAGCTTCATTTGCAAAATGTGCTGAGTCTTGTTTTCCTTGCTCTAGGCATGCTTGCATATGAAATTCTTCTTGGCGATCAAATAACAAATTAGCATCTTCATTTAAAATACGTTTTTCATCGCAGTACTGGCTTACCTCTAAGTACGTTAACGTGCCGATAACCGCAACCGTACCAATAGTGGCTGCTGACACAGCAGTAATAGCGACTTTTTTCCCTGAGCGCTTAATGAAGCGTTTCGATACATTAGCACTTTTCTGTTTATGTCGACTCTGTACTTTTTGCATGACCTTTTTAGAATGAGTTAAGCTTTGTAGGTTTTCTATCGGTAGCGCCGCATAGCCAAAAAGAGCAAAGATACTGGTGAAAAAAAACTTAATAGCAATAAAAGCTATCAGTGACATGATTAAAATGGTTGAAATAACCGCTTTCATTGTTACTCCTCAGCCTCAGGTGCAAAGATGCCAATGTAGCTTGCAGACTTAGATGACTTTTTAGCTCGATACATACCTTTAGTATTAAATGGCATGCTGATGTTTCCTCGAGTATCTATAATAATGACACCACCCGTCCCGCCAGCTGGCATAAGAACATCATGAATAACTTCACTACCCGCTTGCTCAATACTTTTCCCTTGATATTGCACCCTTGCACATATATCAGCGGCAACATTATAGCGAATAAAGTATTCGCCATGTCCGGTAGCCGATACGGCACAGGAGTTATTATCAGCAAAAGTTCCCGCACCAATAATAGGTGAATCTCCTATACGGCCAAAGCGTTTATTGGTCATACCGCCAGTGGATGTTCCTGCAGCTAAATTTCCTTCGCTATCAAGCGCGACAGCGCCTACTGTCCCGACCTTATATTCTACGTCTAAACTTTGGTGAGCAGCCTGATAACTGTTATTTTGCTGCGCCTTTTTCATCTTTTTTTTCGCATCTTGTAAGGACTGGTAACGATGCGGCGTATCAAAGATATTGTTATCCACCATCACGACACCATTTTGCTCAGCAAACGTTTCAGCCCCTTGACCACTTAACATGACATGTACAGATTTTTCCATCACCAATCGGGCTAGATTAATAGGGTTTTCGATACGAGTAACACTCGCTACAGCGCCTGCTTGCCTATTTTTACCTTCCATAATAGAGGCATCAAGCTCATGACGTTCATCGTGAGTATAAACTGCGCCTTTTCCAGCATTAAAAAATGGTGAATTTTCTAAGACATTAATCGCTGTTGTCACAGCATCTATACTGGTTCCTCCAGAATCTAATACTGAATATCCAGCTTCAAGTGCCTCAGAAAGTTTCGCCCGATAAGCCGCTTCTTTTTCAGGGGTAAATTTAGATTTTTTGATAGTGCCCGCACCACCATGAATAGCAATAGCGATATTTTTATTAACAAGTGTTGGTGAGGACGTATTGGCCGATAAGGAAAAATGTGGCCCGATGCAAAGTGCTAATAACGCACTTAAAGGGAAAATCACTTTTTTATTATTATCCATAAAAGGTTAATCACGGTGAATGAATGATTAACCTTTTATATCATAAGCTTTATAACATCACAAAGCTGGCAATAAAGTAACAAATTAAAGTTAAAATGCCCCCAACAACAGCATAAGGAAGCTGTGTTTTCACGTGTTCAAGTAAATCACATCCAGAGGCGATTGCTGATACGCAGGTTGTGTCTGATATTGGCGAACAATGATCACCAAACACACCGCCACCTAAAATGGCAGCAATAACTAACGAAGGCGGTAAGCCTAATGATTGAATTAAAGGGACACCGATAGGGATTAATATCGCAAAAGTACCCCACGAGGTGCCTGTGCTAAATGAAATAATACCACCTGCAATAAACAACATGGGCACAATAAACACTAGTGGTAAATGATCGCCAACAAAGCCCGCAATAAACAAACCTGTACCAAGCTCTTTCAAGCTCGCACCTAACGTTAATGAAAAGAGTACTATGGTGACTAAAGGTAATAACTCAGATAATCCTTCGAAACCAACATCCACTAACTCTTTATGTGTAAAGCGCTTAGAAAAAAGTAAAAGAAAATACGCCACCATTAATGCGAAACAGGTGGCATAAAGTACTGATTTTCCACCACTACCATTAGTAATATCACCATCGCCCGTCCAATACATAAAAAAGAACATTGAAGCAACCATACTTACTAGAGGAACCACCATAAATCTTGCCTTTGTTGGCGCAACCATGGTTTCTTCTACTCGTAGTTGTTCCTTTTCATTAACTTTATGCAGCTCTAGTTCAGATTGTTTTAACGGGCCATGAACTTTGTCTGTCACTACAGTGTAAATCACCATTAACAAGGCGATAATGGCATAAAAGTTAAAAGGTATCGTGCCCCATAATACCGCCATTGACGTCTCTTCTAAATCATAATTACTCAGTAACCCTAGAACATAAGCCCCCCAACCATTAAGTAGTATTAAAATACAAATCGGCGCTGAAGTACTATCAATAATATAAGCTAAACGGGCTCGACTCATTTTAAACTTATCAAATAAATCTCTTGATAAAATACCCGCTGTGAGTACGCTTAGGTTTGACTCGATAAATATCACCATGCCCGTAAACATAGTGACAGTACCCACTTGTCGTTTACTTTTGGCAATGCCTTTGTTGACTATTTTATTTACTAGGGCTGTGACTCCGCCAGAGTTTCTAACGTAGGCGAGTAATGCCCCAATCAGTAAACTAAAAACAAGCAGCCGGCCATTTCCAGGTGAGCTTACAACATCAACAACACGTTCAATAGAGCCAAGGAATGCATAAAAAATAGGGTTGCTATGCTCATTAAAAGCTAACAATAACTCGGAGCTAAATACCGCTGCCAGTAAGGCTAAAATAACCTCTTTTCGCCACAAAACAACAACAATGGCCACTATTGGTGGAATTACCGACAACCAATCCATATTTAAACCTTAATAAACGTAAATTTGAAAAACAAAACAGTGTGGCAAATACAAGTAGAGTATTCAAGTGATAAAATGACAGGCTTTTTTAGAGGTGAGGATTCTATTGCAACGAGATTTAATAATGCAATATCAACCAAGGAATGTTAGTGGAGATCACAACATCAAATCGGTTTATTCAATAGCCTAAACTCGGTTTAAGAGATATTTAGCTAATTGAAATAGAATAATTAAATTAACTATATTTCTAGCTTGATAGTTTACTTAATTCAAGAAAAATTTCGCATCAATAGCTAGCTTATTACAAGTAAATATCAATAAAATAACAAGAGTTATAAGATAAATACATAGAAAAAAAAGAAGTGATTAAGTAAACTTAAGAAATAACATTATCCATCCATGGATAATGTTAATAGAACACTTAGTAGTCATCAAAATAAGTTACAAAGTGTATTTATATCGAACAATCAAACGTTCTTGTTAGCCTGCGGTACACCCGCCATCAACATAAATAATTTGACCGTTGATGAAATCAGATGCGGGAGAAGATAGAAACAATACTAACCCCACCATATCATGTGTTTCAGCAACTCTTCCCATTGGAAGTCTAGCTAAAAAAGGTGCAATTCGAGCTGGATCTTCACAAATCTCTTTTGTTAAAGGAGATTTGATTAAAGTTGGTGCGATAGCATTAATATTGATAATAAAATTTTCTTTTACGCCTTTAATTGACCACTCTGTTGACAATTGTTTAGTTAAACTATCAACGGCAGCTTTTGACGCCGCGTATGCAGTGTAGCCATCAGGGTGGCCAGAAAACCCTCTGACGGAAGATGTGTTTATAATTTTACCATGGCCTTGCTTCATGAAGTATTTAGCAAATACCTGACAAGGAATAAGTGTGCCAGTAACATTAACACTCATGACTTGATTAAATTTATCGGCAGGCATCTCTTCTGCGGGGGCACGAAATGCCATGCCTGCGTTATTGACTAAAATATCTATTCGTCCGAATTTTTTATCAATACTCTCAACTAATGTCTGAATTTTTTGACTATCCGTAACGTCAGAAGCAATAGCGATACATTCACCACCTACGGCTTGAACTGATGCAACAGTCTCTTCAAGTGTTTTCATATTTCTAGCAGTAACAACGACTTTTGCGCCATGTAAGGCAAAAGCTTGTGCGTAGGCAGCACCCAAAGTACCATTACCGCCAGTAATCACTGCCACTTTGTTTTTTAAATTAAATATATTTTGAGCAAGATCGTTGCTCCACGTTTCGGTCATAGACATGACTACATCCTCTTAATATTTACACTATGGATTACTTTCTGTTATCGTTAAATTAAACTGAGAAAACGACTAAGAAGTAGAGACAGTAACCAGTACAGTTGCTGTTTTATTTGTTTTATTTAGTGCCGATCTACCTTCATTAGGTAACATTGCAATTGAATCACCAGCCATTAAAACAAATTCATTTCCTTGAGTATCAAGTACTGTAATTTCACCTTCAATGACAAAGTACGTTTTTTCAAATTCAGCGCCAAAGGTGCCAGCTTCGTATTGCACTTCACAACCGCCATTTGGTAGAAAATACGATAAGCCCTGCCAGAACTTTTTAAGACCACTTTCTTCAAGACCTTGAAGTTTTAGCGCAACCATACCGAAATGCGATGGTGGGTTATAAGGTTTTACATCATTTAATTGAATTGTTTTCATTGTATTTATCCGAACGTAGAATTTTAATGGATAATTAGATATTTGAAATTTAACTATAATGGCTAGATGAAGTTAACATTGTCTTCACTTACTTTTAGGTTTGGTGTTTAACGCCATTAAACTAGAAGTTAAATAAAGTTTGGTTTGTTTGACCGTTCTATAATTAATAGAACGATCAAATATTCCTTAAACTGAATAACCTAAGCTAGTTTGGGTTGCTTAGTGATCACCGTATTTGTATACGCGTGTTGGAACGTCGTTCAGATCGTCTTCATCAATCTCTGCAACTAGACGTACCATTGAACCATCACCTTCTACCCAGCGAATTGGGAAGCCCATTACTTTGAAACGTTTTCCAACGACTTTTTCAAGATCGCCGCCTACGTTTTCCCAGCCAGTGATACCATTACCAAGCATTAATTTATGACAAGGCTCCCATGTGCCAACACAACCGGCTTTTTCTTCAATTAACCCATACATTTCGTCATAAGCTTCTTGTCCATGAAGTTTGATGAACGTTTCTTTGTGAAACCAAGCGTACGCTTCTTCACCAAACTCTTCTATGTACTCCTCAGTAATTGGTTTAGATGAACGTCCAACAAGGTTCATGTTAGTTCCATTTAGACCCATTGAAGTATGTAGTGGGTGATCAAGTGCTTGTTGATCTAAACCAACAGTTTTTACTTTATGTTTTACAAACCAGTGGCCTGCTTCAACACCAGTACCTGCACAATAGTGGTAGTAATCTTTAGAATCATCCCATTTTAAATGCATACCTGTACGAATAATAACAATCATCCCTTCAAGGTCTTCATGAGTAACTGCTGAGCGTTCAACTGCATCATCAAGATCAACAGCAGAAATAAGACCCCATTGATGAATTTTTACATCCAAACAAACAGCATCGCCGTAATATTCATCTAATTCCATCTCGTGTGTATAGCGAGCACGTTTTCCATCAAACTCATATTCCAAAACATGGCGAGGTGAATCAGCATGTGTACCACAATGCATAACAAAATCGACTTTTTGAGTTAATACACCTGCCTTTGAAAGGCCATGCATAGTTTCAATTTTTGGTTTCTTAAAATATGGCCATACTGGCATGTTTGAACCGAAAGGGTGTGTTAAATCAACGAGTACTTTTTTTCCCATGATATTTCTCCTACTTATTCATTATTAGGTTAAATGATGTTATTTAATTCTTAATTGGACAGTTTTTTAAATTGAGTATTTGACGTGCTTCATCTGGCGTAGCAATCTTTTTGTCAATTTCAGCCACCATACGTTGAGTTCGTTCGACAAATTCAACATTAGATTTAGCTAACTGGCCTTTTCGATAGTAGATGTTATCTTCCATTCCTACTCGAAGATGACCGCCTAATGCCAATGATGCGTACATAATTGGTAAATGCCCTCTGCCGATGCCTAGAGCTCCCCAAGTGAAATTATCGCCTAAGTGTTGTTGGCAAATATCTAATAAAAACATTAAGTTTTTAACTTCTGCAGTCATGCCCCCTGGTGCTCCTAGAACAAATTGAAAGTGAGGTCGCTCGTTTAATAGCCCTTTTTTCAAATAATAAAGTGCGTTGTAGATCATACCTGCATCAAAAATCTCAATTTCAGGTTTAACATCACATTCGGCTGTTGCTATCGCGAGCTTTTCTAAAAATTTAGGACTATTTTCAAAAATGGTGCTGTGCGCCCAATTCATAGTGCCGGCATCAAAAGATGAAATTTCAGGACGTAACTCTTTTAAAGGCATCATACGAAGTTCATCAGCTGGCAATGCATTTGGATCGCTTAAATCTCCACCTGATGTTGTTAGGTTTATAACAATATCGCAACGGCTTCGAACTAGCTCAACCGTTTCACGAAACTTTTCTAAGTCCATTGAGGCATTGCCTTGGTTATCACGCACATGAATATGGGCGATAGATGCACCGGCTTCCCAACAACGTACTATTTCATCTGCTTCATCAACAGGCGTAAGAGGAATATATGGGGTTATATCTTTTGTCGGCCATGCACCCGTGCAGGCGACAGTTAGCATTACTTTATCGTCAAGTGACATTATTAGCCTCGCTTTAATTGTCTGAATGTGGAAATGGATTTTCAGTAACTTTTATAAGGTACTGTATTAGATTCTGTTGTACTTCTTCAGCCTGTTCCTGACTCCAACTTCTTAATCCTTTATTTGTTTTGATACCAAGTTCACCACTAGTAATTTTGTCTAACAAAATCTTAGCTGGACCTGTATCTTTATTTAGGTCGGCAAGCACAACATTATGAATATCTTGAGTTAAGTCGAGCCCAACTAGATCTGCATTCTCGATGGGACCGAGTACAGGTAAACGCATACCAAAACTATTTTTAACTGCTATATCAACTGTTTCTGCATCACAAACACCATCATTCACCAGCGCAATAGCTTCTCGCCATAATGCGTGTTGCATCCGATTTGCAACAAAGCCTGTTACATCTTTTTTTACGTGAATAGGTTGTTTACCGACTTCATGTAACAATGAAATAGTTTTTTCAATAGCATTTGGTGATGATCGATTTGATTGAACAACTTCAACGAGAGGAATTAAGAATGGAGGATTCCACCAATGCGTTCCTACAAGCCTACCACCGTGCTCTAAATCTTCACCTATATCACTAATCGGGATAACAGAGGTATTACTTGCTAAAATTGCATCATCTTGAACTAAAGGAAGAAGATCTTTAAAAATTGATCTTTTAATCGCTAATTTTTCTGGTGCGGCTTCAAAAACAAAATCTGCATCATGTACTGCATCATTTAGTGTTTTACAGGCAATGATATTTTTTAGGCAGTCATGAGAAGTTTTCATTAAATCAAGATTCTGACTAATACGCTTATGCAAAGTGTCAAGAGATGAAGAAATAGGATCATAAACTTTGGTATTTAGACCCTTGCAGGCAAATACCTGAGCTATTCCTGCTCCCATAAAACCTGCACCTATAATTGCTATTTTTGTCATGTGTCCTCGCTAGTATCAAAAAGCCAAATACTTTAAACAGATATACTTATCTTATTAAAACTTGACTGCCACCCTAAAGATGAACCACTATATGGTACATTAAACCCATATAGTGATTTATGGTACATCCTGTACCATAATACGATACATGTCAACCATAAAAAATATTTGTTATGTGTTTTTATGGGAAGTTTGGTTACAGTGAATAAATAATAATGACTTTTAATAAGTTATATGTAATTTAGCCGTGCTAGTTTGTATTGCATCGTGATACACTTGATGCGAAGTAAATAAGTAAGGTTATGACAAAAAGGATATACAGATGAGTACTGAAACTGGTTCCCGCCAAGGAATACAGGTTATATCAAGAGCCGTTAAGATTCTAAGATCCCTTGAAGGAAAGTCTGATGGACTTAGCTTAAGTGCTATAGCAAATATTGTTGATTTACCTAGATCAACAGTACAAAGAATAGTTTATGCCTTGGCTTCTGAGCGATTTCTTATTTCAGCGACTCAATCATCTAGAGTGCGTTTAGGACCAGGATTAGTTTCATTAGGCTCGGCGGCAAAAGCAGACATTGACCGCGTATTACTACCACACATGAAAAATTTATCACTCGAGATTGAAGAAACAATCGATCTATCTGTTCAAGATGGAGATATGATGATATTCATTGATCAGGTGGTTTCTAATACGCAAAAATTGCGCGCTGTTTCATCAGTAGGCGATGCATTTCCGGTGTACAGTTGCGCCAATGGAAAAGCTATACTGGCAACAATGACAGATGAAGAGCTTATTCGTTTTATTGAAGAAAACCCAATAAAAGCACTAACTGAAGTATCAATTACTGACAAAAACCAGTTATTGGAAGAAATATCAGTAATAAGAAAAAAAGGCATTGCTTTTGATAAGGAAGAGCATTGCGAAGGTGTTTGTGCTGTTGGTATTGCTATTAAAGATCCTTATGGAAGAAATATAGCGATTTCGATTCCAGTTCCTTCCGTTCGCTTTAATCGCAATAAAAAGTTGCTTAGTGCGAAGCTTCTTGAATTTAAAGCGATTATAGAATCAGCGTTAGGGCGAGTTGCTGATTAGGCGCAATTTCTCATACTTTCAACTATAAAGTTATGTTAACTATTTTCAATAGCATTTCTTCTATGGAAGCTAGGCCTTGATTCAACTATTTTTTGATGGGCTAAAATCGCTGGAAATTTATCTAGCGAATAACCTCCTCGCAAAGCTCTCGTACAGCACCAGTGCATATAGACATCAACAATAGACCATTGCTCGCCATACCAGTAAGTTGACTCCATTAGACGATTTTCCGCAATCTCAAAGTATACTTTGAGTGCGGCCTCCCCTTTTTGTACTACGTCATCAACATCACTACTTACGGTATAAAATGAAGGCATGCAGACATGACGAACTGATGGATGAAATGAACTCGAAAACCACATCAAATCAGAATAATAAAATGACTTTTGATATGTATTCCCTGTTGAAGGAAGGAGCTTCGAACCCGGAACTAATGAATTTAAATAAATTAGTATCGCGGGATTTTCGGTCAATAGTTTGCCGTCAATAACCAAAGCAGGAACCTTACCATGCGGGTTTATTTGTAAGTATTCAGCTTTTTTTTGTTCGCCTGAAGCGAGATCTACCTTTCTATATTCGCACTTAAGATCCAATTCTTCTATTGCATTTATCGTTACACCTGAGCACGCCCCAGGTGAGTAATATAAAACTAAAGACATCCTTATTTCCTTGTCGTTGATTAAAGTAACAATCACTTTACCGTGTAAATTTAATCATCATCTGAATGATTGGCATAACGCATAGCGATAGCGTAAAAAACAACACCAAAAATAATAACACCTAACATCCATAGCTCTGTTGATGAGTCCATTGTCATAATTATTCTCCCAATTTTTCAATAATTTTTGAAATAACAGTCGAGATAAGAACAATAGTTATAATAGTTCCTAAGGCGATTAAAAATAGCTCTGTCGCAATATTCATATATATACTCCTAATGCTTAAATTTATATTGTTTGAACAAGATTACTTTCATGAGTTTTAGAAAATAGCCCTGGCTTAGATTGCTTAGCTAAAAAATTACCTATGATGGTGGAGGTCAATGCAACGATCGCAACAATATGAGCATTCTCTAGATACGCTAAACCGATTATTTGTTTAATACTAGTGAATGACCACAATAAATTTACTAGCCAAGAAATCATTACAACAAAATGCGCCACACGTGAATTTCGTTTCCAAAAAAGACCCGCAACAATAATGAAGAAAAAAGGAACGAGCCATGCAAATAACCAAGTAATAGCTAAGATAACGTTAGGATGTAAGAAAAAAGTTAAACCTGCGGCAATAATACCTATAGCAAAAATAACATAACGGATCAGATTTTTTTCCCGCTCAGGCTCTAAACCACCTTCTACGTTCGCACCAATAATGTCTTTAGCAAAAATAGTCGCTGGCGCTAGGGCTGACATAGCAAAAGTTGATAACAGTGCTCCTAAAAAGCCTGCTTGTAATAATACAACTAACCAAGTTGGAAACAATTCTACAATCATAGTGGCTCCCGCTAGTTTTGGTCCTAGTTCTGCAAACTCAGGAATAGTGGCAGCAGCTAATCCAACTAAAACAGGAAACACTCCAAACAAACCATTAATAGGTGCTGCAATCCAGAGTGATCTTTTTATTACTTTCTCGTTTGCTGCTGACATTGCCGCTTGCATGCCTTGCTGGTTGACCGATTGAGAAAAAACAACTGAAAATATTGCCGCTAATGAAAACCCTACCAGTAAATCTGGTGTAGCTAATATTGATAGTTTAAATTCTTCGCCTGTAGATACATAGTGCTGAGCAACCCCTTCCCAGCCTTCTGGCAGGACAAAAGCCAAATATATACCCGCGATAATAATAGATGTGTACATAACGATGGCATTAACTAAGTTTACCCACATCGTTTGTTTAATACCGCCCATACTTACATAAGCAGTTCCTATCGCAGCTCCGACTACAGCAGACCAACCAAGAGACCACCCTGACATAGCGGATATACCTATCCCCAAAGTTTGAGTTTCTAAAGTCACTAGGCCGAAAACCACCATAGCTCCCACACAGGCGGTATAGGTTCGTAAACGTTTATTATATAACTTACCAATTAACTCAGGGATAGTTGCTGTACCAATGCGCCTGATCCAACGACCAGTACCCAGACAGATAACACAAATTAAAATGGTATGAGCGAAACAAAACCATAATGCCACAGCCCCCATTACAAATGACATTTCCATTAACCCGTATACGTGTGCAGAACCTAAATAAGTTATCGCAAGTGTTACTGAGAACATTGCGATATTAGCATCTCGCCCCCCTAATGCCATATCTGTCACTACATGGCTTTTTTCTTCTTTCCACTTTAGGTACCATCCAATACTGCCTATAACAATGACATTATATATTAATACCATTATCAATATTCCGCTCATACTTCCCCCTCAGATATGGTTAACTTACTCAATAAACAACTGAATTTATTTGTTTTTATATTTATAGTAAAAAATCACAAGGCTTGGTGTGTTTTATTTTACTACAGAGATGTATTTCGACATTTTTTCCTAGACTAAATTCCCCCTATAACCCGACCCGAAAAACACACCACATTGCGAAATTAAAGTATCACATAATGATACAGTTAAAAATATTTTATTTTATTGAAAATAAAATACACATAGCAAAGATACAAATAACCTTCTATTAAACAATTAATTAAATAAAGTTATTTAATTTTAATTACTCCATTAAAGTTTTTATTTCATAAAAAATTCTTTTTAATTTTGATTAATTATTGACATGGCTTAAAAAACAAACGTAGTATAACCATAATGTGATACAGCATCACCGCAAAACGATACAGCAATAATGTATCAATATAATTATAAAAATTAATATCATTCAAACAAAAATTAAAGTTCTACAATAAGCTTAAGATATGGGGAAACTAAAACATGAAAACATTTAAACTGAATCCAATACTTAAATCGTTAGCTATAGTATTAACGGGTTTGAGTATCCAAGTTCAAGCCGAAGAAGAAACGACTGCCGTTACAAATATAGAAACATCATCGCCCACTTTAGAAGTTATTCAAGTGACCTCACAAAAAAGAGTGCAAACCCTTCAAGAAGTACCAGCAACGATTACAGCTGTATCGGGTGACTTACTAAAAGATCAAGGTGTTGATAACTTGTTTGACATGGCTGAACTGGTACCAGGTATGGTTTTTTCACGGGCTCCAGATGATGGCTTAGCACTTACTTTACGTGGCTTAGGAACACCTGCCAGAACGCAATCTTTCGATCAATCGGTAGCCCTATTTCAAGACGGCATGTTTGTGGGTAAAGGTAGAATGTATTCTGCTGCCTTCTTTGATGTTGAAAGAGTTGAGGTTATTAAAGGTACACAAAGTACTTTACTAGGTAAAAATACCAGTCTCGGTGCTATCAGTGTTATTTCAAGAAAACCTACTGAAGATTTTGAAGCAAATATCATGGCCAGTACCGAATTTGTAAATGGCGGTACAATTATTGATGGTGCTATCAATATCCCCTTAAGTGATAATTTACAAATTCGCGTTGCTGGGCATTATGTAGATAAAAATGGCTACGTTGAAAATTTAGCAACAGGAAGAGATGTTCCTGAAGATAACGATGTTGGTCTTAGAGCAACAGCTGTTTATACTCCAACTGATGATTTAACTATTACAGCAGCATATCAACATTCAGATTCAGAACGAATCGGTAATGGATACCAATATGTAGACAATGGTAATTACTTTAGTGAGGATGTTTTAGACATTATTGGTGAAGCTCAACTTGATGAAACAAAAACAGCAATATGTGTTGAATGTCCGAATGGCGAGAGTTATCACGAGACTACAGTTGATTCATACAACTTAACCATAGAGCAGTATTTTGATGACTTACTGTTTACCTCAGTAACCTCTTATGCTGAATATGACATGGTATTTTATGATGATTTCGATTTTGGTAATGCGTTTGATGAGTTGACCTACGTACAAACAGGCGAAGTAGAGTTTTATAGTACCTATTTTAAACGTGGCGAGACTTACGACCAATTTTCTCAAGAGTTTCGTTTAGCTTCTGAAGATGGAGATAACTTTGATTATATGGTTGGGGTATTTTACTTTAAGAGTGATTGGGATTCATTAGAAGAGCAGTTTTTTAATACCCCAAACTTCCCTCCTGTTGGGCCAACAGGCCAAATATTTAACGGCTCTTTTGGTAATGATTTTAAACAAATAACTGAAACTGTCTCTGCTTTTGTACAATCCGATTATTATGCAACTGACGAGTTAACTATTTCCGCAGGCTTACGTTATACGGATGAAAGTAAAGATGTAGTCTTTAATCGTATTCAAGGGCCCTATGCTACTTTATGGAATACGGTTATTAACCCTCCTTTTGAATCTAACTTAGAATTCTCAGACAGTTTTTTAAACGGTAACCTTTCACTATCATACGAGTTATCTAAAGATACAGTAGTTTATACTTCTTATGGCTTAGGTAGCAAAACTGGTGGTTTTGCTGAATCTGCAGAAGTTACTAGTGCAGACCCTTCATTAGATGTATCAGAAGGTGGTGCACGAGTAAAGTCGGAAGAAACACATACCTATGAATTAGGAAGTAAAATGGTACTTCTTGATGATAGCATGAATTTAAACGTTGCTTTGTTTTACACTAAAATTAATGATTTTCAGGAAACCTCCTTTTTAGTAACAGATGCTAGTGCTGGTTTCTTAACTCAAAATGTGGATGTAGAATCACAGGGTATAGAGCTTGATAGTATGTTGCAATTTACTAGTGATTTAAGATTTAGTGGCGCCGTTACCTATGCTGACACAGTACATAAAGACGACGGCAGTGACTTAGCACAAGCACCAAAATTGACAGGTAATATAGGCTACTTTTATAACACAGACTTTTCTGATTATGATATAAGCTTTAGTTCAAGTGGTTTTGTTCGTTACCGTGGTGAAATGGTTAGCCAAATCAATGAAACTTACCCATCAGACAGCTTAACCACGTTAGACTTCACTTTCGGTATATCTTCACTTGAAGATACTTGGAAACTTATGCTTATCGTTAATAACATAACGAATACTCAAGCAAGTGAATTTAGTGGTCCACCAGCTGCACCTATTGGGGCTGTATTAGGTGCACCAACGGGTGATCAAGGTATCACTGCTGAAACACTCAATGCTCAGCGAACTATTACATTACAACTAAGCTATAACTTCTATTAATAGTACATAAGAGCCATGTTAGAAAATTTCTAGTATGGCGTTAATGCTTTACTAACTCATCAAGCCAACAAAGACGTTTCTTTGTTGGCTTTTATTTAAGAGCCTAATGCTAACTAGTAGTAGCGTTTTAATAAAAGTTATTTGAACATTTAATTAAATTGGAGTGTAACTGATGCAATCAACAGGTGAAAAATTAAGACGACAAGTAATGGGAGATAGTTTTGTAGATCAAGCATTAGCAAATGTTGACCAATTTACCGAGCCAATGCAACAGTACATTAACGACCATGGTTGGGGCGCAACATGGCAACGCAAAGGGATAGATTTAAAAACGCGAAGCTTAGTAACCATTGCTATGCTATCGGCACTTAAAGCACCACAAGAGCTGAAAGGTCATATACGTGGAGCATTAAATAATGGTGCTACAATTGAGGAAATACGGGAGGTTATTCTACATAGTGCAGTTTATTGTGGTGCTCCTGCAGCTCAAGAGGCATTTAGAGCCGCTAAAGAAGTATTCGCTCCCTAACACGCCTTTAGTGAAACTTAATAATTTTAGTCTATCTGTTCCATGTGATTTATTTAATGCTTCTTATAAGCCATCAATGTGCACTAAATTCGCTTGTTAAGTATGGTTGCCAATCAACAAATGGTTGATGAATAGTCTCCGTGATTTGCTGAAGTCGACCACTTTTTTTTAGTTCACGTAATGCACTAGAAATTATCCTATCTATCTCTGGTTGCCTTTTTCCTTGGGGGATAACAATACAAGAGTCCCATTCACCATATAAAGCTCTGCGTATATTTTGTATTTTGTTTTCTCTAATATAGTTATCAACTGCGTCTTGCTCCATAATATATCCGTCTATTCTTCCCTTAAGTAGTTTTTGGATTCCTTGTTCGATAGTGTTGTTTTCCATAATATCAAATAAAAACAACTGTTTGTGTCCGCGTTGGGTATCAATATCATATGTACTGACTTCTTGATGTTTTAATGGAGCGCTATTCGCTCTTGTGTAGAGCACAAATGAAACTTTGCTGATACATTCACTTGCATAAATAAAAGGCGTGGCTAGTTCAATATTAGAGCGTTTGATCATCGGTAAATGAAAATCAGCTACACCTGATTCTATATTCATCAATGAACGAGCAAAGGGGTATAAATCTATGGAAATATTTCCTTGGGTATATACATCATCAATGGCTTTAACTAATTCAACAAATCCTCCTGAAGGCTCCCCTCTTTTGCCTATTTCGGCATGTGGCGGTAACAGAGATAAGCTAGCTTTTAAGTCTTGCCCCTTAACATCGCTTAGATAAATAAAGTAAATTATTAATAATAAAAGTTTAATTTTCACTCAATTTTCTCTAGCTATTAATTAATAGTAATTTTAATTTTAGCATAAATATTTAAAAGCTATTCACACTCTACTTGCTAAGTTGACGTAAGTAACTGAATAGCTTAGTGTCAACTAAAGCATAAAATTATCGCTATTAGAGTCATCACTTAATAGCTCTACTGACAACAGCTCAAAGAGTAATTATGTCTATCCGTCCCCCGAAGCAAATAAATATTCTTATATCTATGTACCTCGGTTACGCGGCCATGATGATTTGTCGTCAAATGGTTACCATTTTAAGCCCCGCCTTGCTTGCCGATGAAACGTTAAACTTAACAAAAACAAATATTGGTGATTTTGCGGCTTATGGTACTTTAGGTGCGCTAGTGGGCAAGCTTATTTGGGGACCTCTTGCTGATAAAATTGGTGGTCGGTTTACTTTTTTAATCGGAATTTTTCTTACTGCAATGTTTATCATTGCATTTGGACTTTCACCCAATGTGATGGCTTTTACTGGATTTTCATTTCTACTTTATTGCACAAAATCTTCAGGATGGCCGGGGATGACAAAATTGGTTGGGGAATGGTATCACCCTCTCAGTTATGGGCGAGTTTGGAGCATTCTCGCAACCAGCTCTAGGTTTAGTGTTGTACTGGCTACCTTGTGCTTTGGCTGGTTGTTAAGCTTCTTGCACTGGCGAACGGTAGCGTTTATCGCAGCGGCTTTTGCACTTGTCATTTTTATCGGCTGTTATTTTTTCTTGAAAGAGAAACCCGAAGATCCTGACTTTTTCAAAGAAACTGAAAGCAGTTCAAATAATTTAGAACAGACCAAGGCATCGAAACAGGCGTTAAATAACAAATATAATCATCCTCTTCTAGGCACCACCACAATCGCAGGGCTAGTAACGTTTGCGAAAAGTCCCAGAGTTTGGCTAGTGGTGATTATGTTAATGGTGCTTACTTGTATGATGGCCTTTTTGGATTTTGTTGCACTTTATCTTATGGAAAGCTATAAATTGACGCCCTCGCAAGCCGCAATGGCCTCTACGGTATTTCCCGTTGGCTCTTTGCTCGGGCTTTTAGCATCAATCGCATTTTACGACCGCTTTTCAAAAAGAGGCATAAGGACAGTTTTAACCCTTGCACTAACCCTTAGTTTATTGAGTGTACTTACTTTACAGTATTTACCTTTATTTAATTTAAGTACTGAATCGAACTACCTAGTGGCATTAGGGGCAATTTTTCTATTTGCTTTTTCAATTTCTCCTGCCTATTACCTACCCATGTCAATATTTTCTATTGAATACGGAGGTCCCCATAGTGCAACATTAGTATGTTTAATTGATGCGTTCGGCTTTGCGGCCAGCGCAGCCTTTGCTTTTATTGGTGGCAGGTTGGCAGATAGTGCAGGAGGCTGGTCTAGCTTTATGAACATGCTAATTTTGATTTCTACTCTGGGTATCATATCCGTTTGGGCATTTATGCACTTAGAATATAAAGCGACTAACCGGATTGATTAACTACAAATAGTAATTCAAAAATACATAGTCTTGTCCATCTTTACTGATTTACATTTTACTTTCATATCTTGTTAGAGAATAACGCCTTGTAATCATACCGCTATCCTCTAACCAGCTTATCGCTACCACCAAGTTGCATATAAAGCAATCAAGATAAGTACAACCCCTATCGCAGCAACATTAAACGAAGTTTTGGTTTCAAAGCTTACTTCTGATAAGTCGACACTGCTATCTTCTTCATTGGGTTTGTCTGCAATAGAAACCAAATAACAAAGACCTAAACACAGTAAGAAGACTAAACCAACTCTGTCCATAAAAGGTAGCTCAGGCCATGCAAACTTAAGTAATAATGAAAATACTGCCGAGCCTATAGCTGCAGATAAAGCTCCCATTGACGTAGCTCGTTTCCAGAACATACCTAAAACAAAGATCACTACAATGCCTGGAGTAAAGAAACCAGTAAACTCCTGAATGTACTGGAACGCTTGATCAAACTTACCTAGTAATGGCTCTGCAACAATCAATGCAATACATAACGACACTAATGAAGCAATCCTACCGACATGAACATAGTGACGCTGGCTTTTATTTGGCTTATAGCGTGAATATAAATCCATAGTAAAAATAGTAGAAATACTGTTTGTCATAGAAGCAAGTGAAGAAACAATAGCAGCAACTAAAGCAGCAAAAATCAATCCTTTAATACCTGCTGGCATTAACGCCATCATTGATGGATATGCTTGATCGGGTGTCGTTAATGTTGGGTAAAGAATAACGGCGGCGATCCCAGGTAAAACGACAATAAGCGGCATTAGTAATTTAAGATAAGCAGCAAAAGCGATACCTTTTTGTGCTTCTTTTAAATCTTTCGCGGCTAATGCTCGCTGAATAATATATTGATTGAACCCCCAATAGCTAAAGTTCATAATCCACATACCGCCAATTAACACTGAGATACCAGGTAGACTCATATAGTGTTCATTTTCTGGGCTTAATATCATATCAAAATGACTTGGCATAGAATCAGTTAACACACCAAAACCAGCTAAAACACCTTGTCCATCTGAAACCGCATCAAGAGCTAAGTAACTGAGTAATAAGCCACCAAAAACTAACAGTACCACCTGCAAAATATCGGTGAAAGCAACCGCTTTTAAACCACCATATAATGAGTAAGCAACCGAGAATACTGCGAGAAAAATCATCCCGAACATCCAATCTACACCTGCGACACTTTCAATAGCTAAACCACCTAACCATAAGACGGCGGTTAAATTTACAAAAGTATAAACCGCTAACCAAAATACAGATAAGGTCGTTTTAACTCGACTATCAAAGCGCTGTTCAAGGTATTGCGGCATAGTAAATATTTCATTTTTCAAAAAAATAGGCAGCATATACTTACCGACTATCACTAAGGTAATGGCTGCCATCCACTCATATGACGCGATAGCTAACCCCATGGCATAACCAGAGCCAGACATACCAATAATTTGTTCTGCTGAAATATTTGCTGCAATTAAAGACGCACCAATAGCCCACCAAGGTAAGGATTTACTTGCTAAAAAATAATCCTCTGTATTCGCTCCTTCTTTTTTCTCATTACGAGAAATCCATAAAGCTAGGCACAACAAGCCTATTACGTAGACGACAAATATTGTACTGTCTAGCGTCCCTAATTTATTTGCAAAATCCATCATTTTTTTACCTTTTAGTTTTAGATTTATATGTAAGTAAGTTCATTAGTAAATTTAACTACTGAACTTCAATGGCACCGATATCGGGCAAACTTCGAATTGGATTATTCAAAATATCTGACTTTACTTTCAAGCCTACATTTAGTGTGATTTTGTCATCCGGTATCGGAGTAATTTCAATTCCTTTGTTCTTAATTAGTTGTAGATTGGTTGGTGTGTAGTCGACTTTATTTACGCCGCCTGCGTTGAGAAACCTTGCATTTCCCAAAATAGGAGAGCTATCTTTTATAGCAATTTCAGCTGGCCAGTTTGCGTGTTTCAAGAAAAGATTGTTTTGAAAAATCACTTTCTTTATTTCTTTATCATTGACCTTGTCAGCAAGATATTGGTCTCCTAAGACTGCTTTGCTTTTGCCGACAATATGAAAAATATTGTTGGCGATTAAGATGCCATTAGCCCTTTTATCTATGGCTATTTTGGCTTCAATAGTTTCGTCAACATAGATAGTGTTATTGTAGAAATAACTATTGAAAGGCCCCTGGCGTGCTTGATGTTTCCCTCTGTAACCACTTAACCAGAATATTTTCCCTTCTTGAAAAGCACCATCAGTACCTTTAATTCGGTGACCATCATTAACACTAATATTGTAGCGATAAGCATTGTTAAAATTATTACCTAATATTTCGCAGAACCCACCAGCATTGTTAGTACTTAAGTTGTACTGAACCACAACATTACTGCAATTGAAGTCAATATGAACGCCTGCAGAATCACCGGGACCATTGGCATTGCTAAATTCATTATGTTCAATAAGAATGTTATCACTACCCCATGTCCATAACCCGCTGCCCCTGCCCCATTTTCTTGAATCATCATTGCTACCAGAATAGTTCACCAAGTTATGGGCAAAATATCCATTCTTTACACCACTAAGTTGAATACCTGGACCACCCGTTTTAATTACTTTGTTATGTGTAACGTGTATATTTTGTATTTTTTTATATTTAGCTGTGAATTTAATACCAGTGTGAGCCACATTGGTAATGCTATTATTGCTGATAGTTAAATCAGTCATAATCGCACTTTCTACGTTGTTAATTACACGAATTCCCCAACCATAGCTTTGTTTGCCATTGGCTGTTTTAACTTCATTATTACCACGTTGAAATCCAGGCTGATGATAAAACACATCTTTTATTTGCAGTCGTTTCAACTCAATACCTTGGTAAATCCCCGCTTGTGTTGCTTTAATTAACACCCCTACTCGCATTGGTTTAACTTTAGTTTTACTTTTAACGCCAAGGTGAAAGTCCTTATCAACTTGTTCATTTTCAGTTGCCGTAGCACCAGACAAAGCTAAGTCCGTCACTTCAATATAGCTACTATTAATGATCATTAACGCTGCATTTTCATTACCTGCATCTATATAAGAAAATTGCTCATTACTATCTTGCAAAGAGTAGCTAGACACAATTATTGGTTTATTCTCTTTACCCTGTTGATTATTTAACAACAATTTCCCAAAAAATTGCTCTCCTTTAGCCAATAGTAATTTATCACCCGGTTGATATTGCTGATGACTCGCCCTGCTTAACGTTTTCCACGCCATATTGGCAGAGAGCCCCGTATTATCATCGTCGCCTTGAGGATGAACATAATAATCTACGGCATACAGCTTACTTATGAATATAAGGTAAAGTGCTAAGGTGGTTATTGTTTGTTTCACTTTATTCTCAATACCTTTCGTGATGATTGTTACTAGTTTTCTCTTGGCAACAAAGAGACAACCAGCTTTTTGTGTGTTCGTTATAAAACCCAAGACTCTGGTAGGCTTTTTTAATTACTCCTTTGTGGTGTAAAGTCTTTAGTCCTACTTGTAATGCCGAAAATATAGTTGCTGAAGTATCTTTGGTTTTATTAACAAAAATATGCCTAGAGTCATTAAAAGTTACTTTTAAGTTGGGCACAGGAATAAGCTTTACACCAGAAGTGACGATACTCATATCTGGCTCAGGTGAAAATTCAGCTAAAATAAAATCTCCCCGTTTAGCTTTAATCATTTTAAATAAGAGTTCCCAACTAGGATTACTATAAATATCAACACCTAACCCTGATAAAATTTGCCAATCATTTAAAAACTTCTTATTCGAAATAGCAGTAAAGTCTTTTAATTGCTTTAAATTACTGACGTTTAGTAACGATATATTTTCTTTAATCGTATAAATACCTTTTTCAAAATCTCCAGCAAACATTAAAGCTTCTGACGTATAAAGATTGTCATTTTTCTGACTTAACCAAGCTGAGCTGAACATTAAGTGAATAGAGCCTTTATTAAGTTCTTTTAACGCTCGACCATAATTAGGATACTCATGGAACTTAAAAATGGGGTCTATGCCACCGAGTATTAATGCTTGGCAAATTAATAATGCTTCAGCATATACTCTAGTAGAGCCTTGATAAGCGTATTCATTAATATCTAAACACGGACTTTTCTCTGTTATTTTTTCAAATCGACTTTTGGTAGCACTGTCAAAAATGACACCAACATCAATATTTACGCGTTGAGCAATCAATTGTGGTGAATATATAAAACTGACCATTGAAATTAGTAGTAAAACTAATATTTTCATCGTTCGATTCTCTCAGTATTAGTTAGCCGATCAAGAGGCTTTATCCTTGGGTAAATTACTTATTGTATTTTTTCCGATAATTTTCGCACTCAATACTAATACAGTGCTTACCCCAACGCTTTATAACATCAGCTACACCAGAGTCTGACTCGTTATATTGTCCTTGATCATCGGTTGTTTTTATCCAGTTTGTTAAGATACTCCGGTGATGTTCAAGCTGCTGGTTATAATTTTTATTTTGAGCTAAATTGTTTATTTCATATGGATCATTGATTAAGTCATATAGCTCTTCTGCGGGCCTTGTTGGCGCCATAAATGCGGCTTGGGCAGCTGTTAACTTCCCTGCTTTAAATAGCGCTTTATAAGCGGTCATAAAGGGAAACTTCTTTGGATATAAGTCGCGATACTGTGCTTGCATATAAGCACGTTCAGGAAAATAATTTTTGATGTATTTAAATTGTTCAGTGCGCACAGCGCGAATTCTATCGAAGGTATAATCTAATCTATCTCTTGCGGCTATGGTAAAAGTTTTTTCCTGATAGTTTTTCGCGAATAAGTCATCACCTTCCATAGACTTGGGGATAGTAATTCCAGCAATTGCTAATGAAGTAGTACCGATATCAATGCCACTGATAATATCTTGGCGCACAGCACCATTTTCCCGAAGTTTGTCATTACCTTTAAGCCAACTGACAACAAAAGGCACACGCAGACCTCCTTCGTAAACAAATTGTTTATGCCGAGGTAGTACCATGCCATGGTCAGTAAAGAAAAATATGGCTGTATTCTCTAATAGGTCATTTTCTTTAAGCTCGTCAATTATTTTGCCAACACGCATATCTGTAATGGCAATTTGTTCATAATGTCGTGCCCAAGCTTGTAAAAAACTGATATGTTTTGGGTAATATGGTGGAATTTTATCAACCATTGACTCAGGGTCTATACGTTTTATTGCCTTGGCTTTATCCTTGCCACCTTCAAGCTGTATTTGGCCAAAAAAAGGCTTACTTTTATCCAGTGCACTCAGTTTAAATTTCGCTCCTTTTTGTACAACAACTTTTGGATTAGCACGATATTTTTTTAACTTGTCTGTAATAGGGTCAAATGAAAACATCTCACTGTGTTTGTAATTAAAATTATAGTCTTCTTTACCCATATTAAAGGTTTGATAACCTTGCTGATTAAACAGTTCAGGAATGGTTTTATAACCTTTTGGCAAATAGATTTGAGCATTTTTACTTCTAGAGCTTCTGTGGTTATGAAGCCCTAGTGTGGTTGGCATAGCACCAGTAATAATCGCCGAACGAGTTGATGAACACACTGGGGCGGGCATAATAGCATTTCCAAATCTAACGCCTTGATTCGCTAATAAATCTATATTGGGTGTCGCCACGGTGTTATCGCCATAAGCCCCCATCCAATCATTCATATCTTCAACATAAATCCATAGAACATTAGGCTTAGTCGCGGCTTGAGCATAACCACTACATACGACAACTAATGACAATAACATTGTGAATAAATGAACTCTCATTAAGTTTGCAGCCTTGAACATTGTTTTTATGCCAACTTGAAGATTTGACATCTTATTCCCCCTTTGTATTTTTAACGCGTTCATTTTCGGTATGGCGCCCTTGCAAAGGCTTAAAAATAGGATCGATAAGCTCTTTCTCCCAAGACTTCATTTCTTCTAACTGCTGCTGATACTGTTTGCTATGAGCTTTAATTAAGTTTTTTTGCTCCGATAAATCATCGACTAAATTAAATAGATGCTCGCCATCTATCGCTGAATTAATCGCTTTCGAATTTCCACGACGTGTAGCTAACGTTCCTTGATCAAATGCTCGCCAAAAAAGGACATCATGTGGCGTTCCTTTATTTTTACCTGTAATAAATGGCATTAAGTTAACGCCATCAAGTGGACGCTCTTTAGCGATAGACGCTTTCGTTAGCCCAGCAAAGGTAGCTAATATATCTAACGAACTGACAGGGTTTTCATAATCATTACCAGCTGGGACTTTACCCGGCCAGCGCACGGCAAATGGTACATGAATCCCACCTTCAAAATAACTGCCTTTAAAGTCACGTAACTCGCCATTATCAGAGCCTTTGTTTCTTGCACCACCGTTGTCAGATAAAAAGAACACCATGGTATTTTCATCTATACCAAGTTCATCAAGCTTAGCTAGAATTCGACCAACACCATCATCAACAGCTGTCACCATGGCTGCATAGGTTTGGCGTTTTTTATCTTTTATATGAGTATTTCTATCTAAATATTCTTGGCTAGCCTGTAGAGGTGTATGTGGTGCGTTGTAAGCAAGGTATAAGAAAAATGGATTATCCTTTTCACGCTCAATAAATTTCACTGCTTCATTGGATAATTCATCCGTAAGGTATTCATCAATCTCAACGCGTTTGTCATTTTCCATGATTTTAGTGTTATACCAAGACCAATCTTTTTTCGCATTTTCAATGCTATCTATAGTGAGATCTTCAGGAAAGTATTTATGACCCCCCGAAAGAAACCCATAGAAATGATCAAAGCCTCTTTTATTGGGACGAAATTTTTCATGAGTGCCCATATGCCACTTGCCGATAATACTTGAGGTATAACCCAGAGGTTTTAGTACTTCAGAGATCATCTGCTCTTCGAGTGGCAAGCCTGAATTAGCATCAGTTGGGTCAATAATAGGATTACGGCCAAATCCAAAACGGCCTTGATAACGCCCTGTTAAGAGCCCTGCTCTACTTGGTCCGCAAACAGCATAAGTAACATAACCATTAGTAAATTTCGTGCCTTCATGGGCAATACGGTCAATATTTGGTGTGATAATGTCATTACTGCCATTAAAACCAACATCGGCATAACCTTGATCATCGGTCAGTATCACAATGAAATTAGGCTTTTCATTCGCTAGTGATATTGATGTATAAGCAAGTAAGCCAGTGAACAACAGCTTTTTTAAGGTATTCAATTTAATTAGGTATTTCATTGGATAAGCCCCTACTGCTTGTCTATGTCGGTGTAACGAGAGTAACGTTCGCGGTTTTGTTTAATCCACTTTGAGTGAGTTAAAAACATCGGAGCTTGTAGCTCTTTTTCCCAAGCAAAAAGCTTTTTCATTAATTTTCTAACTAAGAGAGGGTTTTCATTGGCAATATTGTTGCTCTCACTGATATCTTGGGCAACATTGTATAAAACCGCTGGTCTATCTGGATATCGAACTAGTTTATGATCACCATCACGTACAGCAGCAAAAGCGGCACGACGCCAAAACAATGTATGATGAGGTTTATCATCAACTTTATTATTCAAATAAGGCAATAAATCTACACCGTCCAGTTTATTTTTTCCTACTGGTTTTGTTTTAGCTGCGGCTAATGCCGTAGGTAAAATATCTAAGGCAGAAACCATTTCATCGTATTGAGTGCCTGCTTTGATATACCCTGGCCATGACATGGTAAATGGCACACGCACCCCCCCTTCATACAAGGTGCCTTTAACGCCAGAAAATGGTTTATTAATAGAGTAGTTATAATCTGATGGGCCACCGTTATCATTCAAAAACACCACTAAGGTATTTTCTGTTAACTGCAAGTTATCAAGTGCTAACATGACGAGGCCAACAGACTCATCAAGCGCCAAGGTCATGCCCGCTAAAGTACGGCGCTGTTCATCCTTAATATGGCTGAGCAATTTTTCATGCTCTGGTTTTGCTTCCATCGGCGCGTGAACCGCAGTGTATGAAAGGTATAAGAAAAAAGGATTGTCTTGGTTTCGTTTAATAAAGGAAATAGCTTCCTCACCTAAGCTATCCGTTAAATAGCCGTGATGTTTTACTTCCTTGCTATTACGGCGCATTTTACGGTACTCAGTGTTGTTACCTGCTTGCTCCCAATAACTACGCCCACCACCTAATAAGCCATAAAACTCATCAAAACCACGATTGTTTGGGTGGAAGTGCTCGGCCAGCCCTAAGTGCCACTTTCCTACTAAGCCTGTTTTATACCCTGCGGATTTTAGGTGATCTGCCATGGTTTTTTCTGAAACATTTATACCATTAAATTTTTCAACATCACCTGGCTCAGGTTTCACTGGCAAATTATACTCATGACCAAAACGCTGCTGATAGCGCCCTGTTAGCATACCTGCACGAGAAGGACTACATACTGAGGCACTTACATACCCTTGAGTAAATTTAACACCGCTACCTGCTAATTTATCTAAATTAGGGGTAGCGAAGTTAGCCTTACCAAAAGTATTACCACTAAAGCCGATATCGGCATAGCCTGCATCATCACTCATTATAACGATGATGTTTGGCTTGCTTTGTTGAGCATCATCTTGTGAAGCACTTGTTACCAATGGCAAACTCAGCAAAGATAAACATATAAGTATTTTAACAAAATGACTTAACGATATATTTTTCAGGTTCATAATTTTCACTTACTTGATTAATGGCGTTAATGAAAAACTGTATTGATAGTCTTTAGCGGGAATTAAGAATTCATCATGTGGCATAGCTCCCCAGCTATTATCACCACCAACCCCCATCTGTTGCATATCAATACGCACCGTGGTGCTATCACTTAAAGGCACAGCGGCACTATGTCGCGGCGCTTTTTTTACGTTATATAAATCAAATTTATTTAACGGCACTGCAGTAACATTTATAGGAATTGCAGATGATATTTTCAGGCCAATTCCTTGCTCATTTGTTAGGGTAAACCAACGAACATCGGATTTATTACCTGATTCTTGAGGTCTTGCATAGTCATGTAATTGCTTTGCTACTTGAGATTGATATATACCAACTGCCATGCTGGTTTTTCTATCGCTATAGCTTGATAGCGGTCCTCGTCCAAACCATTCAAGTTGTTGAAAGGTTTTGGAAACTTGCATATGCATACCGACACGAGGCATAAGCGGTAAGTTTTCTTTAAACGGGTTTAGTCTGCTGTTAACGTCAATTTGGCCATTAGCCAAAACAACATATTTTGTAGTTAGCTTTGCTACATCGCTTGCAAGGTTATGAACTGTGGTAATAGCAATACTATTGCTGTTTATTTGCTCTGCAGTAATAGATTCGAGGACTTGTTTCGTGGAGGCGTCTTGCCATACATTAAGTTTATAGTGCACACCCCAACCTTTATCGTTATCAGTAACTGCTCGCCAGAAGTTACCTGATAAACCTTGATCAATTAAGTCAATATTATTTACTCGGTATTGGCTTAATAAACCTGAGCTTTTATCAAACGTTATTGTTAGGTTTTCGCTTGAGATATTTACCGATTGCTCTGTTTCAACCAGACTTATTTCACCTAATGATTTAGTTTTACCATATACCTCTACCAGAGATTTAGTTGTATTATTCACTAAAGGAAATTGCTGCCAAGCAATCACATGTCCTTTAGGTAACAAGACATTATCACCCTGATTTTCAGTTGCTTTGATAGTTACAAAATACTCTGCACCTGCTTTTTGCTTAAATTGATGCAGTGGTAATTCAATCTCGCTTTGCTGACCCGCTAGGACATTAGGCTGGCTTAGTTTATCTGTGCCGATAACCTGTCCGTTTTCTTCTAGTGTCCAAGTAAAATCAAGATGTGATAAATCAATAAAATCATAACGATTAACTAACGTGACTTTAAAGCTGTTTTGCTCAAAGAACGTAAACTCAACCGGTTGATAAACTTTTTTCACTTCATGCGCATGCGGATTTAATGTTCTGTCTGGTTGAATTAAACCATTGGCTAAAAAGTTTTTGTTATTTTTACCATCATTGTAATCACCACCATAACCCCAGAAGTTATCGCCATTATCATTAGTTTCTAAGAAAGTTTGATCAACCCAATCCCAAATAAAACCACCTTGTAGTTGTTCATATTGATAGATAACTTGCCAGTATTTATCTAGATTACCGACACTATTCCCCATAGCATGCGCATATTCAGCCATGATCAGCGGTCTATCAGGGGTATTATTGGCATAGTCGGCTAACTCTTCAATACTGTCATACATGGGGGTGTAAATTTCAGAGTAATCAAGTATAAAGTGACCGGTTCTTGTGCCCCAACCGCCGTAAGTTACAGGGCGTGAGCTATCGTTTTCTTTTATCCATTGAGCTGCTTGTTTAAACGCAGTGCCCAAACCCGCTTCATTGCCTAATGACCACATGATCACTGATGGATAGTTTTTATCCCGCTCTACCATACGAGCTACACGCGCTAAATGAGCGGCTTGCCACTGTGGTTTAAAAGCTAAGTGATGTTTTTTCTGACTTTCTTCTCGATTAAAAGCGACCTTTTTCGTTATTGTTGATTCGGCTTTATCATCAAGCTGTTGCCTTTCGTCTGGCTGATTGCCAATTTGCATATATTTATGAGATTCAATATTGGCTTCATTCATTACATACAGGCCGTATTGATCAGCTAAGTCATACCAATAAGGATCATTAGGGAAGTGCGCTGTACGAACAGCATTGATATTAAGTTGCTTCATGAGTTCAATATCTTTTTTCATTGAAGCTTTAGTTAAGGCTCTGCCACCAATAGCGTGATGTTCAACGCGATTTACCCCTCGAATGGTAACGGGATTACCATTAACTAGAAACAAACCGTTATTCATTTCAAGTGTTCTAAAGCCGACATTTTGACGAATTACTTCTATTACTTTACCCGCTTTATTGAACAAGCTTATTTCTAATTGATAGAGATGAGGGGTTTCAGCAGACCAAGGGGAAACATGCTTGACCTCACTGGAGAATGCTATTGAACTGCTGTATTGACCTGTTTGCTGATTTTCTTGAAGGGATTTTTGTGCAAAATATACCTGTTGATGACCATCAAATAACTTAACTGCCAAAGACATTTGTTCATTTTCTTCAATAGCTAAATCAACCGAAACATTGAGTTGCCCATCTTTAAAGTTATTGACTAATGTTGATAATACTGAAAAGTCTACAATATGATTTTTTGGCGTTGCATATAAATAAACATCGCGTTCAATGCCACTTAAACTCCAACCATCTTGATCCTCTAAATAACTGCCATCAGACCAACGATAAACTTCAACCGCAATTTTATTCTTGCCTACTTTAAGGTGTTCGGTAATATTAAATTCTGCTGGCAACTTTGAACCTTGGCTGTAACCTACTTTTTGCCCGTTTACCCAAAGGTACATGGCAGAATTTACTGCGCCAAAATGAATGCGAACGTGTTGCCCTTGCCAATCATCAGGCAATTCAATGTATTTAACATAGGAGCTAACAGGGTTGTAACTATGAGGAATATTTGGCTGGTCAGCAGGAAAAACATAATCAATGTTCAAATAATGAGGAACGCCAAACCCTTGCCTTTCAACGTTTCCTGGTACACTAATATCATGCCACTGACTGGTATCATAATCAGTTTTATAAAAATCTATCTGCCTTGAACTTGGTTTATCAACCCAATTAAATTTCCATTCACCGTTTAACGACAAAAATCTAGCTGACTTGGTTGGCTTGTTATCAATAGCTAACTGAGCCGATTCATAAGCAAAAAAAGAGGCTCGTGCCGGTAATTTATTTATCTCGAAAATTTCCGGGTTTTCCCAATCTAGCTTTGCTGCGTTAACTGAAGTCTCTGTTGCTTCTTTTTTTACTAGCTCACCTCCACAACCAGACAATCCAACCAAAATACTTGTAATAGGCAGAATACTTTTTAGCAGCTGCTTTACTGATATTAAATTGTTGAATTTTATAAAACCTTGATGAATAGTTACTGATACCGCCATACTTCACTCCAATAAAACTTGTCATTTATTATTGATAACGGAGCGTTATATACGCTCTGTTATCTAACGCGCTAAATTAATACCTTTAATTGATGCCTTTATTTAATGCCAAGGGTTAATAGCCAGAGTTAACAATTTGACTCAGGCGAAGCTGTAATTTTTTGACTAGTTCTGGCTTTTCATTCGCTAGGTTATTTTGTTCATTGATGTCTTTGCTTAGATCATAAAGCTGCGGTGTTTTAGAAAAGCCTCCTTCAATATTTTTATGCGCTAGAAATGAAGCGACATTGTTATTGTTAACCGGAGCGATATACTTCCACTGGTTAAATCTAAGTGAGTTTGTCGCCACTGATTCTTCAACTAACTCTTCTCGGGCAGTTGCTTTTTTTCCAAGTAAAGCGAGTAGATGCTCTTCACTATCTTTGGCTTCCCCCTTTTGTAATGGAACACCCACCAGTTTTGCCACTGAGGCATAAATATCCATCTGAGAAATTAAAGCATCACTCACACCGTTCTTGGTATTACCTGGCCAAGTAACAATAGTAGGCATTCTAGTTCCTGCTTCAAATGCACTGTATTTTCCGCCTCGAAATGGTCCCCATGGTTTGTGTTCTCCTAGTAATTCAATGGCTCTATCATCATAACCGTCAGTTAATACCGGCCCGTTGTCACTGGTAAAAATGATAAGCGTATTCTCCCTAAGGCCTAATTGCTCAAGCTCATTAACTACTTTGCCAACCATCCAGTCCATTTGCACTATGGCATCACCACGAGGTCCCATTTTACTTTTGCCTTTGAACCTTGGATTAGGAAGGCGTGGCACATGAATGTCATGATAAGAATGAAAAAGGAAAAACGTCTTAGATTTATTTGCTTGGATGAAATCTATCGCCTTATCTGTAAATACATCAGGAAAGTCTTCATCTATCCAAAGTGCTGATTCACCGCCAGCCATTGTTCCAATGCGACTTACGCCATTAATAATGGTTTCACTGTGTTGCTCATCAGCCACAACTCTAGCCAAATCAGGCCGCTCAAGTCGTGTTGGACGTGTGCCAACTTTGCCTTTATAACTGACAGTAATAGGATCGTTTTTATCTAGATTAACCACACGAGTGTTTTCAAGGTATACGGTCGGTACGCGATCGCCGGTTGCAGGAAGTAAAAAGCTGTAATCGAAACCAATATCTAATGGACCTGGACTAACATCAGCATTCCAATCTACATTGCCATTGCCTAAACCAAGGTGCCATTTACCCACAACAGCGGTTTGATAGCCTGCTTTTTTTAACAGTGAAGGTAAAGTCGCTTTACCAGGCCTAATAAGTGCTGGTGCATCACCCGGTAAAATAGCAGCATTATTTCGAAATCCATGCTCTCCCGTTAGTAAAGAATATCGAGATGGTGTACAGGTTGCTGCTGAGCTATGGGCATCAGTAAACCTAACCCCTTGCCGGGCAAGCTTATCAATTGAAGGCGTTTCAACACCGATGGCACCATAACTTCCAACATCACCGTAACCTAAATCATCAATATAAAAGATGACGATATTTGGTTTTGATATTTCCTGATTTACGTCTTTATTTCCTTTAGCCGCAAAAGCGGTACTGAATTGTACTGACGATAATAAAATGGTACTGATAATGGTTAGCTTTGTTAACATTATTAATTCTCTATAAAACGGGCCAGAGTTTGATTAAATAAATAATCATCCTTACTTATCTAGTAAGACGAATACCTGAAAAATTTCCGCCATATAAATGTCATTTAATAAACATATTTCTTGAGGTGTGAATTTTTAGATATAAAAATTAAGAAGTGAATATTAAGCTTATGAAAGGCTACTCAAGCTAACAATGCTCACAAGTTAGTGTGAATGTGCATTAATTAGGAATGGCTATAAATCTAAATAAAAATGGTCTACATTAAATATCATTACCTATTTTTAACATCAACTTAAGAGTGGCGCTCATTAATGAAGTTAACTTCCATTGCTTTACTATTTATATTCGTAGCTTTTTCCGCTACTTTTCAAGCTACTGCAAATACACCACTGAAAATTGCTGTTAATAAAGATTTAAAGAAGCGCTACCAAGAGCTGTTAGATAAAAACAACGTTGATGCTATATATATTACCGACTTAGCTGATAAACACGTCACAAGAGCATTAGTACAACTGATTATTATCAAACAAGCACTTCATATAGGTGGCCTAAACGTTGACTTCGACTTCTTGACGACTCCAAATTTAGAGCGTTCCAGTGCATTTCTTAGCAACGGAGATGTGGTCATTTCATCATTTTTAACCACTAAAGAGTCACAACCTAAACATACTTTTATCAGCTCACCAGTATTAGAGTCACGAGTCATAAAAAAAGGTATTTATGGTTTAAATTCAAATAAAGCACTAATGAATGTTAAATCTTTAGATGATTTAAAACCCTTAAATGGGGTTTTACAAACATCATGGAAAAACGACATAGAGACACTAAAAAATCATAATGTTACCCAAATAGACTTAGTCACTAAATATGAAAATATTTATACTCGTATCGTTTATCGAGGTCTCGACTATACCTTACTCGAATTCCCTTTCAATAAGGAGCTTATTCAGTTCAGTCAGAAAATAAAGTTATACCCAGTACCCAATATATCTATCGCGTTAGAAGGGACTAGGCACTTTTTTATCTCTAAGAACCATCCTGATGGTGAGCGTGTTTTTACTGCTATAGAGGAAGGCCTTAAGTCAATGAAAAATGATGGTACCATTGAAAAATATTTTCAACAGATTAAAGTTATAAGAAATGATTTAGACCATTTGAAAGTGCTCAATTACAAATAACCACAAATAAACAACTTCCTTTAGCAACAAAGTCCTTCGATAAAGACCCTAGCGTTTTTTCAACTTACGTACTCTATATCAAATGAGTAAAGTGGCGGATTATTCATCGTCATTCGTCTCAACCTTAACAGCTATTTCAACAGTAGCATCTATTCAAGATTGAATATTTTCACAAATAAGGTAGTCGTATGAAGTTAACTCGAATGTTTTCATCTTTAGTGTTATTTTTTTTTCTGGCTGGCTGGCAGCCACTAATATTAGCAAAACAGACAGGTCAACCTCTCAATAAAAATGATACCAGCAAGCCTAATATTATCTTTATCATGGCTGACGATCTCGGTTATGGTGATATTGGCGCCTACGGACAACTAAAAATACACACGCCAAATATAGACAAGCTGGCAAAAGATGGCATGCGGTTTACCCAACACTATGCAGGCTCTACAGTATGTGGGCCGTCAAGAGCAAGCCTTTTGACTGGGCTGCACTCAGGCCATAGTCCGATTCGTGGAAACCCTAAATGGACCAATAGCGGAAAACCAGTAGATTTATCTACTCAAGATAACACCTTAGGAAAGATGCTTAAAAATCAGGGATACAGAACCGCGGCTATAGGTAAATGGGGCTTATCAGAAGCAACTGAAAACGATCATGAATCTATGCCACTAGCTCAGGGGTTTGACTATTTTTTTGGTGTAAAAACACATCTTGAGGCACATTATTATTATTGGCATAGATTGTTCGAAAATAACCAACCTTACTTGCTGGATAAAAATGATCACTTGACCAATTCCGGTGTCTATACCCATGACTTATTTACCGAAAAAGCTATTGAGTTTGTTAACAGGCAACAACCCAAAACCCCGTTCTTTTTGTACCTTGCCTACACGATTCCCCATTTAGCACTCACGGTGCCAGAAGACTCTAAAAAACAATACCAATCATTAGGTTGGCCTAAGCGAATGATGAATCAAAATGGTCATTATAAGAATGACGCTGAAGGTAATACCACGTATGCGGGCATGATTTCTAGAATGGACAAAGATATTGGAAAACTGTTAGCCACTCTAAAACAGCAAGGAATTGACGAGAATACACTGATCATATTTACCAGTGATAACGGTCATGAGTATGACGATAACTTTTTCAACAGTAATGGTCCACTCAGAGGAAAGAAAAGAGACCTTTATGAGGGAGGTATTCGTGTCCCTATGATTGCAAAATGGCCAAATGTTATTCAAAAAAACAGTGAATCAGATCACCTATCAGCATTTTGGGATTTTATGCCAACCTTTTGTCAAATTAGTACTGCCAAGGGTTGTCCAAAAACAGACGGAATTTCATTTCTGCCGGTCCTATTAGGTAAAGGGCAACAACAGTTGCAACACAACTACCTTTATTGGGAATTTAATGAAAATCAAGGGCCTATTCAAGCGATTAGATATCAACATTGGAAGTTGGTAAAGTTTAAAAATAAATCTGTAGAATTATACAATTTGGACAAGGATATAAGCGAATCAATCAATGTAGCTAGTGAAGAGCCAAACCTAGTAGAGAAGATGTTAGTAATGCTCAACAATAGCCGAAGTGAACACCCTGAATTTACGTTGCAAAAGCTCAACCCTTATAAGAAAGTAAACAAAAAGTAGTTTAACTAACATGGATATAGGTTAAATAGCGTCAAAGTACCTATCGTTGAAAGTATATTACTCTCTTATCAAAACCTATATATCACACCAACATTATATTTAGTGCCAGAGAAAGCAACATAATTAGTGAGTTGTTCATATTTGATATAACGCTCTGTTTTGGACTCATTAAGATTAACAGCGGAGAAATTAACTTTAAAGTTATCGGTAATTGCATAGTTCGCAGTCAAGTCTAATTGACCGCGAGCTTTCTCAATTTCAGGTAGCGTTTCTGGGCGATTATAACCTAAGGCAACACTTGCTCTTCGTACAAAATCATCACGCCAATTATAAGCTAAACGAATACTGAAAGTACCATCATCATAATAAGTGAGTAAATTATAGCTATGCTCGGATAAACCTACCCGGCCAATAGTATCCCCTTCCTCATCATAATTATTAGAATTTTCATCGGTATAAGTATAATTAATACCTAAACCGGTATGAGAAAATAAGCCAGAAAGGTGTGAAAAAGCATGCTGAAGATTAAATTCAAGCCCTTGAATCGACGTACCGGCATAGTTTTGAGGTTGGGTGGCTAAAAATGAACGCCCTCCTATTTCTACAGTACTTTTTTCAGCGGCATCAACAAAAATAACTGAAGCAAGATCTTTATAAAACAAAGCCGTGGAAAATATACTGTCGTTTGCGTAGTACCACTCATAAGAAAGATCAATATTCTGGCTTAGAATTGGCTGCAAATTTGGGTTACCCATGCTGGCCGTTCCAGCATAGCCTTCAAGCTCTTGGCTAAATTTAATGTCAATTCCAGGAGATATATTATTTAAGCTCGGTCGAGAGATGGCTTCATAAGCGGCAAATCGAACAATCACTTCATCATTCAAGCCCAAATTAAGATTGATTGACGGCAGAGTGTTTTGATACTCACCTGATAAGGTCAACCATGAAAAACTAACTTTTTCGGCGTCTATTTGTTCATTTCGTAGGTAGCCAGAAGACTCTGTGTCAGTTTCTACATAACGAACACCAACATTACCAAATAATGGCATATCATTTAAATAGGTAAAAAAATCGAGTTTAAGATACAAGGCGCGAGTGTCCTCAGTGACATCATATCGGGAGCCTTCATTTTCATAATAACCTGAGCCTGACGATGGATTAATTGCCCTAATATCATGCATAGCAAAATAGTCAGTGAAGAAGTTGCTACCACAACGTGTGCTGCTCCAATGATTAGGTAAATTACTGTCACCAACATCAATACTATCAGAGGAAAAACACGGTAATAAATCATTAGCAATCTGGATATTTTGTACATCCTCATTCGACTGAGGGTTAACATGAACATCTTGTATATCAATAGTTTGCAATAAGCCATCAATAGCAATTTCATTCTTTTGATTCGGATTAATGTAAGCGGCATGGTGGTAAGTCCGTGAAGCTATCCTAGCACCCACTTTTATAGCACTGAAAAAATCCCCTTCTACATCGTATGTAAGGTCGAATTTAAAAGCTGAATCATCATTTCCCGTATCATCAGCATTTCTTTGCATTTGAAAATAGCTTAGCTTTTCATACGATATACTCGAGGGGTCTAACCCCACCAGTTCGTCAAAATTCGTTGGCGCTTCGCCATGGATGGTATGCGCTGGTGACTGATAAAATGTAGCATCAGGCAAAATACCCTTGCCAAAATCATAAGCGATAAGTCCGGCCCAGTCCGAGCCAGAGAACTCTCCATTTTCGTCCCAATCATAGCCCATATTTAACTGCGCTTGGTTGCCTTGACTTGAACCACTGGAGGTACTAAAAGATGATTCAACTAATAATTGCTCACTAAATTGATAATCGATGCCGACAGTTATTTTTTCAGATTTTCGCAGTGTATTTCTGACAGACGGCGTCCCGCCCATCCTAACGCTAGTGGCACCAATTAAAGCACTTTCAAGCATGTAACTACCATTGTCGATAGTTGTTATTTTAGGGACCATACCCTCATCTACAGGAAATGAACGTGCGGCATTGAAGGCTAAACTCATTTGTGAGCCATATAGGCTTTCATCACTGTTAGCTTTTGAGTAATCAAGATACAAGTTTAATGCACTGTTGGGTTGCCATTGCATAGTGAAATTTAAAGAGTCTCGCTGTGATTCAACATAACGGGAATTTGTTCTAATGCCCCCTGAAGTGTAATAACTGTCTTGGTTATTAACCAAACCATCACCATTAACATCAATGCCGTAAGCAAAGTTACCATTACCATCAACACCATTTGAGTACTGAAATGGCCCAGGTGATAAAAACTGGTTATTGGTGGAATTCCCTGCAGGTACTTGTCCACCGCTACGGCGAAACCACTGAGCTGGGGCATCGTACCAATCACCACCACCATAAACATCGGTTTGGCTGATCACTTCTTTGCGCGCGAAATTAAAAACAAAACCGATATCACCAATGTCTGTATCTCTAAAATTCTTTGCCAAAAAACCGTTAACATCAGGTGATTTTTCATCGCTTAATTGCTGATATTTAACTTTCGCGGTAATTGAACCGATTTGATCTTCTTGAATATTTAATGGCCGACGAGTTTTTAAATTAATAGTTCCACCCAGAGAGCCCTCAATATTATCTGCCGCAGCAACCTTTAGCACTTCAACACTTGAGAATAATTCAGAGGGAATATCTTGAAAATTAATACTTCGGTTTGCGGATGAGCCTGATGCGGTTTGGCCATTAATTTCGACGTTATTGTCAGAGATACCACGAATTTGTATGGAAGTTCCCTCACCATCCGCTGCTCTAGACATTTGAATACCGCTGACTCTTTGTAGCGCTTCAGCGATATTTTCATCGGGTAATTGTCCAATGTCCTCAGCTGAAATAGTTTCTTTAATTTCGGTAGAAAATCGTTTGCTATTGAGTGACTGCACAATGCTGCCTCTGACTCCAGAAACCGTTATAATTTCTATTTCATCTTTGGCTTTAACTTCTAAACTCTTTTTGGTGATCTTAATCACAGAAGAATCAGTACTGATATTATTTGAATTGTTTTCTGTTTTTTCTCGAGCTAACTTTAACGCTTCTTGCTTGTGAACATACTCATCGTCTATGACGATAGAAAATTGTCCACTATCATCAATTTCAGCAATTAAACCTGTTCTTGCAAGTAAAACTGCCAGACCTTGAGAAACCTGATACCAGCCAGAAACCTTATTCGTTGTTATATTTTCAAGATCGCTATGCGGAAACAGTAAAGTGATATCTGCTTGTTCCGCAAAAATGATAATTGACTTGTCAGCGCTTTGCTTTTCAATACTGAAATTTATTAAGCTTTGATGACTATTTGCATAACTAATAGCAGAAGGCACCATAATTATGACTAATAATGGCAAAATACTTTTATGTGAATAAGCAAAAGCTTTACACAAAAGTGATTTCATTAGCTTAAAAAATACAGCTCTAACGATTGAAATCGCTTTAAACGATAACACTAAAATACACCTGCACTTTTTGACCAAGCCCAACTAAAGTATAGTTAAAATTAAGCATCAATTTGGTAAGAATAAGCCTATATTCTATGAAGAGAAAAAAAAACATAATAGCCAGAACACTTATCATTATTCAATAATTATCTTTTTTTTCACCATCACTGGCGGATTTTTTTCTTTCAATCGTCATATAAGTAAGCAAAAAAAAATTGATTAAATACATTCTATACTAATTAGGTTTACTGATGACTGGAGACGGTATGTTTCACCAAGTATATTTGGCCTCAAGAGAAAGTTTACGTCGTGTCGTTGCGCGTATTGCTCCGCCAAGTGAAATAGAAGATATAGTACAAGAAACTTACGTTAGACTTTGTCAGGTTAAAAACCCTCAAGCTATTACCTCACATAAATCTTTTATTTTCACCACCGCTAAAAACTTAGCGTTAGATTATCAAAAACAAGCCTATGTAAAACTGGTTGATGGTGTTGATGATTGGAGTGAATTTGAACGTATAATTTCAGATGCAAGTACAGATACACTGTTTAAAGAGCAAGTTGCCAGTGACGAATTTTCTGAACTTTGTGAGGCGATACGATTGCTCCCCGTTCAATGTAGAAAGGTATTTGTCTTAAAGAAAGTATATGGCTATTCACAAAAAGAAATAGCTCAAGAACTTTCGTTAAGTGAAAGCACAGTAGAAAAACATATCTCTGCAGGCACAAAAAAATGCATGCAGTTCAAACGTAATAGAAATAAGATAAACGAATCAACTATGAATAATTCAAAAAATGGACTTGGAGGTGAGTATGAATAATATACACCATATTAACCAACAAACTCAGCAAGATGACCTTGTTTTAGATCAGGCTAGTGACTGGATTGCAAAAATAGACCGACAACTATCAAGCCAAGAAACGGAAAATTTTCAGCGTTGGTTGCATGAATCCACAGAAAATATGAAAGTGATGCTTGAAGTAGCACAAATGTGGGATAAGTTAGATGAACTACATCGTTTGTCTGATATATTTCCTAAATCAGAAGTTAAAAACAAACAGTTCTCTCACAAAGTGATGGCTATCGCAGCTTCTCTTTTGCTTTTAGTGAGTGTGTTTTTCTTGCAAACAAATCAATCACCATTAAATAGCGAAACTCAATACGCATCCTTAGTAACTCAATATAAAACAAGTGTTGGCGAAAGAAATACAATTCACTTACCTGACACAAGCGTTTTAATTTTAAATACTAATAGTGTTGTTAATATAAATTATAACCAGCACGCTCGAGTCATTGAACTTCTACAAGGTGAACTACACATTGAAGTTGCGCATAACAAATCTCGCCCTCTTCAAGTTGTGGCTGCAGGCAAAATTATTCAGGCCGTTGGCACAGCGTTTAATGTTCAGGTTAATGCAGATTTAGTGGAACTCATTGTGACCGATGGAAAAGTACTTGTTGATTATGATACTAGCTCGCTAGAAGTGAAAACTATTACTAGTAAGGCTATTTCAGTAGTTAAAGGTGAAGTCATCATTTTAAACACTTCATTATCTACAGATAAAAGTACGTTAAAATCAGCTGACTTGGATGAATTAACATCCAAATTATCATGGCAAAAAGGTAACTTAATTTTCAGGGGAGACTCTCTTGCTGACACAATTGAAGAAATAAGTCGTTATACAGATATCTCTTTAAAATTAGCTGATGATAATGAACTTAAAGCGATTAAAGTCACGGGAATGTTCAAAGCCGGCGATATTGATGGTCTGCTGTTAATCTTAGATAAGAGTTTTAATATTGAACATAAAAAAGTGACGGACCAGAAAATAATTCTGTCATTAAAAAGTTAAACTCGGCGATGAAAACATTCGCAATAAAGTTACTACTTACGGCTACCTTTTATTTATTTCTAATTCACATAAGCAGGGGAACTCAAGCAAAAGAGTCCCCTTCTCTCCCACATTGGCCAGAGATCACTAAGCAACACTGGGGAGACTATAATAATCAGCCAATTTGGTTGTTTCAACTTACCAACATCAATGGCATGAAAGTTAGGTTAACTAATTTTGGCGCTTATGTTCAAGCCATCGAAGTGCCGGATAAAAATGGTAATCTCAGTGATGTAATACTTGGCTACGACACTGCAGAGCAATACGTTAATGATTGCTGTTATAACGGTGCAACCGTTGGACGATTTGCTAACCGTATTAAACATGGTCGTTATAGTTATGCTAACAAAGCTTATCAACTTACCACTAATAACGGCGGTGAAAACAAAATCAACCATAATCATGGTGGTAGCGTTGGCTATAACAAAAAATTATGGCAAGTTAGCCGTTTTGATAATACCGTTGTATTTACTTATATCTCAGCAGATGGTGAACAAGGTTATCCGGGAGAGGCAATAATTACTGCTAAGTTTGAATTAACTAATGATAACGAGTTTATTATTTCTTATTCTGCTACTACCAATAAAGCAACGCCTGTCAATATCATTCCCCATTTGTATTTTAATCTTAATGGTGACGGACGAGGTACTATTGAAAATCACAAATTACAGATAAATGCCGATTATATAACCGAAGTGGAGCCCTATTTAATAGCCACAGGGAGACTCTTAAGCGTTAACAAAACGCCTTTTGACTTTAGAAAAATGAAAGCTATATCGAAAGATATTCGTACAGCACATCCGCAACTTAAACTTGCTGGTGGCCAAGATCAAAAATATGGTGGTTATGACCACAACTGGGTGCTGAATGAATATAATGGAAAAATGCGCCAACAAGCGACTCTTTTTGAAGAAGAAACAGGTCGTAAATTATCTATTTTAACTACTCAACCCGGTATACAAGTCTATTCGAGTAATTTTATGAATGGCACCGTGATAGGTAAAAAAGGCAAGTTAATGGAGCATCGTTCCGCCTTAGCAATTGAGCCCCAACACTTTCCTGATTCACCTAATCACAAAAACTTTCCCAATACCATATTATTACCCGAAGAAAAGTATTTAGAAGTAACAAAATTTCACTTCTCTGTTAAACACTAACTTATCATCGCTGACACGTATTTTTCATTTTGAGACCTTTGCTTGATATCAACATATAGGTCTCCCAAGAGATGTTTAATATCAAAAGAGAAATAACAGACTACCCCATGCTATTGGCAAGTAATCTTTTATATTCAATTTTACAAGCATGATACACATTTTCTGATATTACATTACCGAAACAACGAGTGTGAATAAATTCACCTTGGTTTTCATAGACACTTGAATTATATAGTATATATATTATTTTGTGTTTGCCGTAAACCATAGCTGGGAAGTTTGAAAAGGATTCGAATTTCGCCAGTTTGTTCATCATTTGATCTAAACATGATTTGTCAAATTGAAACTCAGATACATGATGACCGACATATTCTTCCTCAGAGTAGCCTAATATATTTAATTCATGCTCATTAGCATATTGAATTATGCCATCAGGTGAAACCGTATGGATTCCAATATTTGAATTATTAATAAAGTCTAAAGGGTTTTCTATAAGCATTCGTTAAGCCACCTTATATACCATGTATGATATTGAGTATATTCAATATTAGTTAATAGGGAAAATTTAACTTGGGATGACTCGATAAAACTAAATTATGTTTTGTAAACTCAGAATTATCTCTACACTGACATCTCTTTTATAGCTATACACTAAAAGTAATGGGATGCCCCATTAAAGAAAAATCTAAACACAAAAAAATCGAGTACCCTAAGGTACTCGATTAAATAGGCTATTTGGCTGATGTCAACGTAATCAACAGCGGCGCGATGGATTTACTAAAAACGATAAACCATACCTAAGTTATAACGAGTACCCGCTTTAGCCAAGTAACTGTGTAATTCTTCATACTTTAAGTAACGTTTAGTTTCTGAATCATTCAAATTGGCAGCTGAGAAGTTAATCTTTAAGTTATCAGTTAACTGATAGTTAGCGGTTAAATCTAATTGACCACGTGCCGCCTCTATTTCAGGTAAGAAGTTAGGACTATTCCAACCTAAAGTAACATTAGTGCGTCTTACAAAATCATCACGCCAGTTATAAGCTAAACGTATGCTTAAATCACCATCATCATAAAAGGCAGCAAAGTTATAGCTATGCTCTGATAGCCCTCTACGTTTAATCTCTTCGCCCTCTTGATCGACCAACTCACTGTCTTCTTGAGTGTATGTATAGTTTGCGCCAACACCAGTACTCGCTAATATGCCAGGTAAATTGGTAAAACCATGTTGCACAGCAAGCTCAAGCCCTTTAATTTTAGTACCTGGTAGATTAGCCTGTTGTAGCACTTTAAATAACTCACCATTGATTTCAACATCTTGTAATTCTGGAGAATTAGCAATGGTAGAGTCAATATCTTTATAAAATGCAGCGATTGAGAACATGCTGTCTTCTGAGTAATACCATTCATAAGATAAATCAAGATTAGTTGCACGAATAGGATCCAAGTCTGGATTACCCATAGAGCCATTACCCGCATAACCTTCTAGCTCATCGTTGTACTTAATGTTCACACTGGGTGCTATTGCCGACAAACCTGGGCGAGATAACGCTTTATAGGCGGCAAAACGTAACACCATTTCTTCATTAAGCGCTAAGTTTGCATTTAAACTTGGTAAGAAGTCACTGTAATTACCGTCAAATTCAACCCACTCATAAGCTGTTTCTGAGCCTGGCACACTATTTAAATAACCTGAAGATAAGGTATCGGTTTCAACATAACGAACACCTAGATTACCAAATAACTCCATTCCAGCAATTTCAGTAAAATAATCAGCTCTTAGGTAAAACGCTGCTGTTTCTTCTTCAACGTCATATCGCATACCTGTATTTTCATAGTAACCGGCCCCTTTAGTTGGATTAAATGCACGAATATCATGCATATTAAAATAACTGGTAAAGAAGTCACTGCCACAATTCTCAGTATTTGACCAAGTACGAGGGAAGTTACCACTAACACCATCTAATTCAATAGAGGTATTGCCAAAACATTGCTGTAAATCAGTAGCTACTTGCGCTAATTCAGGCGTTGAGTTAGCTTCAGGGTGTACTTTAATATCTTGAATATCAATTTTCTCATAAACACCATCATCACCGACAATAGTATTTTTTTGGTTTGAGTTGATATATGACATACGCTCAAAACTACGTTTTGCATAACGCGCACCTACTTTAATTTGCGTGATAAAACCATCATCAAATTCATAGTCGATATCAAATTTAGCAGAATCATCACTTGAGTATGTATCATCCGCATTACGCTGCATCTGGAAGTAACTTAAACGGTCATAAGCCATATTTGTTGGATCAATGGCCAATAACTCATCAGGGGTTATTGGACCAGCACCTGCATAGAATGGTGCTTCATAAAAAGTGTAATCAACTAAACTGGCACTATTCCAATCATAATCAACAATACCCGCCCAGTCTTTACCATTTAATTGTGAATCATTATTCCAATCATACCCCATGTTTAACTGTGCTTGCTTAGTAGTACTAGAGCCTTCTGAAGTACTAACTTCAGCAGAGACAACAAGATTGTCATTAACAATGTAATCACCACCAAAGGTTATTTTATCTGCTTCACGCAATGTGTCTTTCTGTGAAGGTGCGCCGCCAGTACGAAGATTAGCACCACCAAGTAAGCCGCTTGCTAAATAATAGTTTTCACCCGCTAGCGAAGTATCAAGCACACCATCACCATCAACTAGGCCGGCTCTATGACCAATGCTATCAAATTGATTGTCACCGAGTAATAAAGGAACAGCGCGCCAGGCATTAGTAGCAATATTGATTTGAGAACCACTAGAGTATTCTTCTGACTCTGTTTTGGTATAATCTAAAAACAGATCAATATTTTCAGTAGGTTGCCAGTTTAAAGTAAGGTTTAAAGAGTCTTTTACAATTTCATCATAACGAGAGTAAGTTCTTAAGCCATTAGGCACATAAAAGATATCTTTATTATCTGAAACACCATCATTATTTAAATCAATATTATCATCATAAACCCAAGGACCAGAATTAAATGGTGCACCTGATGTTTTGCTACCATCAACTCTATACCAAGCTCCCGGAGCATCATCCCAGTCACCACCACCAAACGCATCGGTTTGTGAAATTGTTTCTTTACGACCACCGTTAACAATAACACCAAAGTCGCCGATAGCCGTATCACGCCAGTTTTTACCTAAAAACACGTTAAAGTCTGGCGTTGTTTCACCTGATACTTCAGAATATTTTGCTTTAGCAGTTACTGTTGCGACATAATCTTCTTGAATATTTAAGGGGCGGCGAGTTTTTAAATTAACCGTACCGCCCAATGAGCCTTCAATACGGTCTGCTGTTGGCGCTTTTAATACTTCAATACCTGAGAATAGCTCTGAAGGAATATCAGCAAAATTGACGCTACGGTCTGCGCTTGTACCTGCTGTAGTCTGACCATTTATTTCAACGTTATTGTCTGACAAACCACGAATTTGAACAGTAGTACCTTCACCATTAGCACCACGTGACATTTGTATGCCTGTAACACGCTGCAACGCTTCTGCTATATTTTCATCGGGTAATTGGCCAATATCTTCTGCTGAAATGCTGTCCATAATTTCAGTAGCAAAGCGTTTGTCATTCATAGACTTTTTTAGGCTACCGCGAATACCTGAAACGGTAATTACTTCTATATTTTCTTTTTCTTGTTTTTTTATATCATTAGTGTCTTCTGCAAATGTATGTGGTGCAATCATTGTGCTTAAAATACCGATTACAGCTACTGCTACTTTACTCTTTTTGTTAGTAAACATTTATATTCTTCCCCTAATCGTGGCCTTCATCGCTATAGTTTTTTATCACTATTGATAAATACCTTTATAAATTTCTGCTTATTGATGTGCTTGTTTATTGCACATATTGGTAAGACGATTAGAAAAATAATTTCCGCTACAAGTGTATGAAAAACATTTTCAAGCACTAACCCAAGTAATCATTATGCTTTTGTAATGTCTAGTTTAAAATGAGTTACTAAATCTTAAAACTTTATTGATATTTTAATACCACAGAGTAGCTCAAAGTATATTGTGTGAATAAATAAGCCTTTTTATGGAATTTCGGTTTCCTCAAACAGCTAGGCGTTAGCTGCCATGGGTATAAAGTCATGACTATGACATCACGTTTCTCTATATTTTTAACCATTGTCATAATAAAACGAAACCATCATTCCTAGGTAAATATTAGATTTAAATAAAAATGCATTTTAACTTGTGTCAACCTATGTTTTAATTCTCAACACAGAATCACTCGCCTTAATGTAAAGAACCAAAAAAAATATAGTTTTCAGCTTGTTAGCAGAAGTTTTAATAGGAATAAAATGAGTAGCGAAAAAACGAATAAATATGCAGTGCCCGCACTAGATAAAGGCTTAGATATATTAGAATACCTAGCTTCAAAAGCGATTCCTTTATCGCAAACAGAAATAGCTCAAGGTATAAATCGTTCTGCAAATGAAATTTATCGTGTTCTTATTGGCTTAGAAGGGAGAGGTTATTTAATACGCGATGAAGTGTCTGGCAAGTACACTGTATCATTAAAGTTATATAGCCTATCAAGAAAAATATCGCCTGTAGATCAGCTAAGACAAACAGCTATTCCTATTATGGAAGATTTTTCTGCTCATTCAGGACACGCCGCACACTTAAGTATTTTGTACCAAAGTAAGGTGATGGTCATCGTTCACGCCAAAAGTCATGCTCCTGTTTCTCTTTCAATAGCTGAAGGAACCCTATTTCCAACCGTAGAAACTACTTCTGGTCGTGTATTGCTAGCAAACAGTAATGAGTCGGTAAAGCAATTGATTTATGAACGTGATGCAAGCTACCAAAGTATGAGCTCAAAAGAAAAAGAGCAATTAGAGAGTGCCCTGCAAGATATCTTATCTAACGGTCATTGCTTTAGAAAAAGTCTATTAACTGATGGTGTTACTGACTGCGCTGCGATTATTGGTCAACCACAAGGAGCTGTTGTCGCAGTACTTGCTGTTTCATCACTGACTTCAACACTCGGCGATAAAGAAACTAAAAACATTTTAATTCAATCAGTTAAAGAAACAGCCAATAAAATAACAGAGCAATTAGGTTGTTAATTTTCTAACTTTTCATCAGTTGAATAAATTCATCATGTGAAAGTACTTTTTCCGCCGATTGATTTAAAGACTGCACCGATTGAGCTAACGCGGCTGATATTTTGCCAAAGTGTGAGGCATCAACTAACGGGTCATATCCTTTGGGTGTAACCCCCATTCCTGCCAGTACTGCATACCAAGATTGCTCAGAAAACAAATCATAACTATCTTCATACAGGCGACCTTGTTGTTTAAATAGCTCAAGTTGTTTCGCTAATGTTTCTGGGATAGCAAGTTGCTGCCACATTTTCCAAAAGTCACTATCTGTTCGCTTTGTAGTGCAATAATGTAAAACGATAAAATCCCTTATGCAGTGAAATTCATGATCTATACGTCGATTAAATTCAGCAATAGTTGCCTGATGAGGTGTTTTATTTGGAACTGATTGTACAAAATTGAGCATAGTACGCATGATTAAATAGATACTAGTTGATTCAAGTGGCTCTAAAAACCCAGCTGATAAGCCTACCGCTAAACAGTTTTTAAACCATATTTTATCTCTTTTTCCTGTTTGAAATTCAATCACTTTAGGGGGAGTAATAAATTCACCAACATGGTTCGCGAGTAAATCTAACGCTTGTTGATCTGAGCAATAATCGCTGCAATAAACATATCCGTTTCCGGTACGGTTTTGTAAGGGAATTTGCCAACGCCAGCCATGTTCATGAGCAAAGGATTGCGTATAAGGAGGTAAAGGTTCAACTTTTGGTGATTGAACCACGATAGCTCTATCAACAGGTAAAAAATGTTGCCAATTTTCAAAACCAACACGCAAGGTTTTATGAATTAGTAACGATTTTTGGCCGGTACAATCAATGAAAAATTCACCTTCGACAATGTTATTATCTTTTAAAATTAGCTGGTTAATGTTTCCTTCATTGTCAGTTTTAGCTTTTTCAACTGTGCCTTGTGTATGTATAACCCCAAGATCTTGACAATATTGTTTTAAATACGACACCACTAACGTGGCATCAAAATGTAAGGCATAAGTAGATGATGATAAATTGTTAGGTTTATTTGACTCAGGTATGTAAAACTTATTTTGCTTGGCTAGCGCTATAGCCGGCGAAAAATCAGTAAAGTTAAATTGCGGGTTTAAGCTGTGCTGTTTTAACCAATGTTGATAAAACGGTTTACCATCTATTTTATTACCCACATGGCCAAATTGGTGCCAGTACTGATGATCTTTTTCAAGCCAGTCAATAAATTTTATCCCTAGCTTAAACGTTGCATTCGTTTTTAAAATAAAATCTTTAGCGGGTATTTTTAAATATTCCAATAAATCCATAATCGATGGAATAGTGGCTTCGCCAACACCAATGGTTGAAATAAGAGGCGACTCTACAACTTCGATGGAAATAGCGAGATTATGGTAGGCTCTTGCTAACACAGCTGCCGAGATCCACCCAGCTGTTCCGCCACCAACAACCACATACTTAGTAATAGTTTGTTTATTTTCCATTTATTGATTCATCTCTTCACACTTGATAAAAGCAAGCTTTACCGGTTACCGTTCCGTGTTAAAAAGTGCTCACTTCTTAATACGAAATACCATAAAGAACCGGCAAAGCTTGTAAGGGGATAAACTTAACTAATTACTCCCTAAAACTTTGCTGTTACGCCAACTTGATAGCGACGACCTGTATATTGAACAAGTACCATACGCTCTTTAATATCAGCATATTCATTAACAGATTCATCAGTTAAATTAATAACTTCTGCAGAAAAAGTTAAGGTTTCATTCAGATCATACGAGGTGCTGAAATCAAATTGACCATAATCATCAACATGATGAGGTAAGCCATTTAATGTAGCGTTAGATCTCTGCTTTAAATACCCTTCTCGCCAGTTATAAGCCAGTCGAGCTTGAAAAGCATCCTTGTCATAAAAGGCAATAAAGTTATAAGAGTTTTCAGAGAAGCCTTCTAAACCACTTCCTGCGGAGGTAACATTTTGTCTTGCTTCATTTGCCGCTTCATCATCGGCTAACGCTTCTTTATCCTCAGTGTTGGTGTAAGTGTAGTTTGCTTGAATACCAAAGCCGCTTAATAGGCCGGGTAAATAATCAAAGTAATGTAGCGCGGCGGCTTCAAAACCTTTTACTTCACCACCACTACGATTGGTCGCTTCAGTTCTTATTTCATAAAAAGGTAATGTCGAACCATCATTTTCTGGAAATTCGTAACCGGTATCATTTCTCACCGTTTTTTGAGAAATAAAGGTATCAATATCCTTATAAAATAACCCTAATGAATATGCATCACCGTTATCAACATAATATTCAAAAGAAACATCAAGTTGGTTTGCTTCATAAGGTTGTAAGTATGGGTTGTTACCATTGGTAAAATACAAAGTAGTACGCACACGTTCAGGATAAGTACTATTAACGCCAGTATCTTCGATTGCCGGCTTGGTTAGCACTTTAGCTGCAGCTGTTTTAAAGTAATAGCCATTTCGAAAATCAAGACTTAAGTTGGCGCTAGGTAAGAAGTGATCGTAACTTGTGCCTAACGTTTGCGCTTCTAACTCACCATAGTCAATTTCAACAATAGTTCCTTGATCTGGTGTAATACTTTCGACTGCAATATCAACAATATCCTTGCGATGACCCGTTGAAGTCGTTTCGGTATCAACATACCTAAGACCTATATTACCGCTCCAATCAAATAGGGAAGCTTCACCGGCCAAATTAGCTTGTGCATATATAGACAATGTTTCATCTGTATTGATAACAGACTCTGAAGGTCGATGAATTTCGTCAGTCCAGTTTGGCTCATTTCTGATCCTGCCCATTTCATCTTTAAACGCTTCAATATCATTAATAAGTGTAAAGTTTCTTGGGAAGTTACCTGGCTCATTGCGTAAATAGCTAGCGTTATTAACCGAGAACAAGCTGTCATCTAAATCCCAATTCTGACAGGTATGATAAGGCTGTAACGTATTACGATTGATGTACGCTTGTAAAGCAGGATCATCAGCTAAAGCAGGATCCGGTAATGGTTGATGTAATTCACTATTTAAACAGCCATTAGCGACACGAAATAAATCATTAGATTTTTTTCTATCTAAATAGGCGATACCAAAGTCAACGGACTCTACATAATTACTATCAATTTCATAATTGAAATCGAGTTTAGCTTCAAGGATTTCATCTTCTAATTTATTATGTTTTATATCTGTCCACCAAGATCGAACAGCAGCGGGATCGGCATAATCAATAGTAGAATCGATTTCGATAATATTGCCATGATTATTAACATTAATATAATCATTGGCGGTTAAGCCTTTTATTTGGCCGTCAATATAATCAGGATCAAATATACCTAAACTGTCATCATAATTTGGATTCACATAGTGAAATGTCATCTCGTTTACGCGCGGTAGAGACTCTGCTTCTGAATAAGCAATATCAGCACTCACCGTTAAACGATCAAAATGCATCGTACTATTAAGACCCATTGCTAACGTTTTCGATTCTTGACCACGTTGCTGAGGTAAACCATCAATAGGTACACCACTACGTGTTCCTTCAAGCATAGTCATATTGTCTGACAAGACGAGATTGGTCCAATTATTTCCCTGAAGCGGAACTTGAATACCACTACTATCGCCTTGAAGACTCAGGTCTGAATAGAGAACATCAAAGGTGTTTACTATGTCACTCGTGGGAGCCCATTGAAGCGTTAAGTTTGCGCTGGTACGTTTTCGTTGCTCAGTATCAATGGAATAAACGGCTCTACCTGGAGTCCAAGCTTCCATATTAGCAGTGTTAATCGCATTACCATTTACATCGCGAACTACTTCTCCTTCAGCAACATCTGAAGCACGAATAGTATTCCAACGATTAGTCAAAGCACTGTCAATACGGTTAGTTTGGTCAAGATATGATAAGCCCATCAATACACCAAAAGTATCATCTGCAAAAGTATTACTCAGCACTGCTGATACTTTAGGATCATATTCTTCAGCTAAATCATTGTATCGGTAATTAGCAGAGCCAACAGCATGGAAACCGGGGTTATCTAACGGGCGAGCTGTTTTTATATTAACGTAAGCCCCTAAACTACCCTCTTTAATATTTGCGCGTGATGCTTTAATAACTTCAGCACCTGAAATTAATTCAGAAGGTAGTATTTGAAAATCAAATTCTCTCCCTCTGTCTGTGGTTGCAATAGTACGGCCATTAATATCTACGGTATTAAATTGTGGTCCCATACCTCGAACCGTAATTTTAGAGCCCTCACCGTTATTTCGGTCTATCATGACCCCAGAAATACGCTGTAATGATTCTGCAACGTTTTGATCCGGAAATTTACCTATGTCTTCAGCAACAATACTATCTTGAATTGATTGTGCGTTTTTCTTCTGTTCCATAGATTCAGTCAAGCTACTGCGAATACCAGTTACTTCTATGACTTCAATATCGGATGTTGCTGCAAATGTAGCTCCCTGAAATAGAGCAGCAGACACAGCAATACTTAAAGGCAGCTTTTTAAAACTGTTTTTGATTTCCATTTTCTCTTTCCTAGACGTTTAATATTGTTATTTTGTTGAGCCACATAAAACGAGCAGATCTTGCTTAAGTAACCCTATTAATTTTTGACTATTTAACAAATAGCTAAATATCTTAAGATCAAACCTACTAAAAATGCAAACATATTATGTTTAAATTTTTAGCATGTTAATGCAGCTACATGATAACTAATAAGATCAATGTGAACAGAAATTAAAATATATACACAAAAACCCACCTAATTGAGTAAGTTTTGTGTATATATCGTGCAAGGTGACGAGGAACTGCTTAAGTGTAGAGAGATAGATTTAGAGGAATGGATGGCGTGTTTATCAAGGGCTTATCCATATTTTTATTTAAACATTATAATATTTGTTTAAAGGTAAAGTACGCCTCCTTTCTCCTGTGGCCGCAAATATCGCATTAGTGATGCTAGGCGCAACAGGCGGCACGCCCGGCTCTCCAACTCCACCAGGTACATTGTCAGCGGGATTGAGAATATGTACGACAATTTTTGGTGTTTGCGACATTCGAGTTACGGGATAGTCATGAAAATTAGATTGAGCTACCTGACCACCTTCTATACTAATATTACCCATTAGTGCGATAGATATTCCAAATATCATGGCGCCTTCCATTTGTGAATGAACGCGATCAGGGTTAATCGCTAGACCACAATCGATTACGCAATGTACTTCGTTTACTGTTAATTTACCCGCTTTTACTGTGACTTTACTCGCAACGGAAACATAACTGACAAAGCTGCGATGCACAGCAACACCCCATCCTTGCCCTTCTGGTAAGGTTTCGTGTATTGGGGTTTGTTTAATTAAAGTTTCGAGTACTTCTTTGTACCGTTTTGTTGAATACGGATGACGCGCTAAAGTTTCTGAGTAATTAGTGAAGTTAAAACCATACTCAGCTTTATGATCAATATTACGATCTTTACCTAAGGTACTTAACATAAACTGCGCAGTTGGTATTTTGACTTGCTGAGCTATTTCATCTAGAAAACTATTCATAGCAAAAGCATGTTGAATATTACACACTGAGCGCATCCAGCCAATTCGAACATGAGCTGTGGCTTGTGCTTTTTCCATTAAAACATTATCGACATCATAGGCAAAATCAGCAAAGCCTAAACTTAATTCAAAATCTTGTGGTGTATCCGCTTGATGGTTAAATGTTGAGGCTATTGTTGGATAGGTAGTTTGGCCATGCCAGGTGGTAATTTTACCTTTACTGTCAATACCCGCTTTTAAATTTTCGATCGCTCCAGCATGATAGTAGCCATGTTTAATATCATCTTCTCGACTCCAAATAACTTTAACCGGTCGTTGGGTTTTATCTGCTAAAAATATCGCTTCATTAGTAAAGTCTGTTTTAGATTTACGGCCAAAAGCTCCACCTAGTAGTGTAGGCTGTACAATAAAGTTTTCTTCTGGCAACTTCAGCATCGCCGCCGCATTTGCCATAACAGATTGCGGATCTTGTACGCAAGCCCATACATTACAAACACCGTCATTAAACCATGCCGTTGCCATTGGCGGCTCCATGGGTGCATGGACTAGGTAAGGCGTTTGATAACTCGCCTCAACTATAGTTTCAGCATCATTAAACCCTTGTTTAACATCGCCTTTTTCACTGAATAGTTGTGGCGAGGTTTTAAGGTTATTTTGCCAAGTAGCAAATTCTTTTTCGGAGTTATAGGATTGATTTTCTCCCAAGTCCCAGACAATATTTAACGCCTTCCTTCCCTCTAATGCAGCCCAAGTATTTGTCGCTAACACTGCCAGCCCAGATAAAGGAAAATACACCACAGTTTCCCGGGTTGTAGGCATTTCAATCACATCAACCACACCAGGGATTTTTAAAGCCTCACTGGCATCAAACGACTTCACTTGCCCATGAAGTACTGGGCAACGCTCAATTGAAGCCACCAACATATTAGGTAGCATTTTATCAATACCATAATCTGCTTGCCCCATTGTCATCTCTTTTAAATCAACAATAGGTACTGATTTTCCAATATAATTATATTTTGCTGGTGACTTAAACTGTATGGATTTCGGATCTGGTACTGCCAGAGTACTCGCAAGTTCAACAAGAGCACCAAACGGTAATGACTTATGCGTGTTTTTATTCTTAACAAAACCTGCTTGGGCATACACGTCTTCAAGGGGAACTTGCCAAAAGTTAGCGGCGGCTTGCTCTAACATAATCCGCGCCGAGGCGCCCATTTCTCGTAGTTTGTCAAAAAACAAACGAATACTCGTTGAGCCATCGGTATTTTGATCACCGTATTCTTTATTTCCTAATCCTTGAATTACGTTAACTTTCTGCCAGTCAGCTTCTAATTCATCCGCAATAATTTGAGGAATACCTGTTTTAGTGCCCTGTCCCATTTCAACGCGATGAGTGACAATTTCGACGGTAGAGTCCGTTTTAATTGCAACAAATATATTTAAGCGCTGAGCTGAGTCAGTTACGCTGTTTTGAGCACTCTGCGCTATTTTAGAGTTGGCTTGCGTTAATGTACTACAGGCTAATAATAAACCACTACCCGTTACCCCCGAGTAAGTAAGAAACTCACGACGTGTTAATTTAGACATTTTCATTTTACTGCTCCTTCATTGTTCGCTAAGGCTTTAGCAGCTTGTTTAATGGCTTGCTTAATTCGTGGATACGTACCACATCGGCAGATATTGCCTGACATATGGTTATCAATGTCTTCATCTGTTGGCTGAACATTATTTTCAACAGCGCTTTCTATTAAAGGTAGTGCATTCATAATTTGGCCCGATTGACAGTAGCCGCATTGCGGGACATTGTTTTCTTGCCAAGCAATTTGTATTTCATGATCTCCATGCTGACTAACGCCTTCAATCGTTTTAATTTTTGTATTTTTTGCAACAACCACAGGTGTAATGCAAGAACGGATCGCTTGACCATTAATATGAACAGTACAAGCACCACACAGCCCTTTACCACAACCATATTTGGTGCCCGTTTTTTGCAGTAAATCTCGTAACACCCATAACAATGGCATATTGTCTGGTGCATCAACTTCATATGTTTGCTCATTTATATTTAATGTGATCATCGTAAAGGCTCTCGTATTAACTGTTTATTTATCGATACATTTGTTGCTTTTATGCACTCTAACATGTTTAAATATTTAAATGTTAACAAAATACAACAAACAAAATGCAACGTGTGATGTTTTTACTATCTTACCAAGCTTCAATTAATCTTTATTTTATACAACCCAACATCAGCCGTTTAATGTTACTCAGCATTTTCTGTTGTACTCTATACTCTGGCTACACTGAAGCAGCACAACCAAAGCGCCTAACATGGGCTCATGTCTATGAAACATCAGAGCCTTTACATAAATGGGCGCTCTGGGCCAGTAAAGAAATTAGTCAACAAACTAATGGCCGCTATGAAATAGACGTTTTTCCTACATCAATAATGGGAAAAGAAGCAGATTTAAATCAAAGTTTAAGTTTAGGCACTACTGATATAATTTATACCGGCGCTAGTTTTGCCGGCCAATCATACCCACCAATATCGTTAACAGAAATTCCGTATATTTTTAGAGACTACCAACACTGGCAAGCCTTTACTGAGAGTCTATTATTTCAAAAAATGGTTCAGGGCTATAAACAAGCAACTAACGGCAACGTCATTGTAGGCAACATTTATTACGGTCAGCGCCACTTAACGTCACATAAGCCGATTTACACCCCTGATGATATGCGCAATATAAAATTGCGTGTGCCCAATGCCACTATTTATAAAATTTTTCCATTGGCTGTTGGCGCAAACCCAAGCCCCATTGCTTTCTCAGAAGTCTATTTGGCATTACAACAAGGTGTTGTAGATGCACAAGAAAATCCCTTACCAACCATCAAAGCTAAAAAGTTTTATGAAGTGCAAAAGTACATTAGTTTAACTGGCCATATACAAGGTTCAATTCTCACTGTGGTTAGTGATAACTTTTGGCAAGCTTTATCCTCTTCTGACAAAGCTATCTTTTCAAAAGTATTCAAAGAAGCTTCACAAGGTGTTTCAACGGACATTCGTACAGCAGAGCGTGAACTCATTGCGTGGTTTAAATCACAAGGAACTGAGGTTTTAACCGTTGATCGTAATTTATTTAGAGCAAAAGTATTATCGAGCCACCAAACAGTAAAAAAAGCGTTAGGAGCCAAATATTATGACGGAATACAAAACATCAAATAACCATGACAATAGTATAGAGAAGCAAGCGGTAAGTGATTTTCATATGGAAGAAGATGAGCACTTTTCATATAAAGATTATAACATTGAAGATTGGCTCGCCTTTATTCTTTTCTGGCTATTAGCCTTGACAGTTTTTTCACAGTTTATTAGCCGCTACCTATTTTCAGTGCCACTAGGTTGGACTGAAGAAATAGCACGCTATCAACTAGTTTGCTTAGGTTTTATTGGTGCCTGTATCGGCATTAGAAGAAATAATCATATTTTTGTATCCCTTTTTCATCGCTGGTTACCAACAAAGCTTTCACATGCGATATATAAATTTATTGCGAGTTTAAATGTCGTTTTCATTGCTTACTTAGCTTACTTTGCTTGGCAAATAATCCCTAAATTACATATTCATAAAATGGCGTCTATTGCCGTACCTATCAGTGTGATATACGGCATTATCTTTGCCAGTTTGTTAATTATGTTATTACGAAGCGGCCAGTATTTACATCAAATATTGACTCAACCTGACATTTTATCCAATCAAAACAGTCCAACAGGCTGCGACTAAGGTTTATTAGGAAAACATATGGTTATTGCAACATTATTTATATCACTCTTAGTGATGATTATCTTAGGCTTTCCAGTCGCTTTTGCTTTGGCTGGCTCAGCACTGTTAGCCATCATGATTGACGGCCAAGTACCTGAACTTGTAGTACTACATAGAATGGTTGGCGGTATTGATAGTTTTCCATTACTCTCTATTCCTTTTTTCGTTTTAGCCGGCGCATTAATGAATTCATCGGGCATCACTGCCCGTATTTTTGATTTTGCCAATGCCATGGTCGGCTGGATGCGTGGCGGCTTAGGCCATGTAAACGTTAGCGCATCAATTATGTTTGCCGGTATGTCTGGTGCTGCTGTAGCAGATGCGGGTGGCTTAGGTGCTATAGAAGTAAAAGCTATGCGTAATAAAGGTTACGACGCAGGTTTCGCCGTTGGTATAACCGCAGCATCATCAACAATAGGGCCAATAATCCCCCCTAGTTTACCCATGATTATTTATGGTGTCATGGCAGGCGCTTCTATTGGTCAATTATTTGCTGCCGGTTTCATTCCAGGCTTGATAATGGCAATAGCCTTAATGATCATGGTGGCTTATTATGCAAAGAAACGTGACTACCCTAAAGACATTCGATTTAGCATGACGCGTTTTACTAGTACCTTTCAAGCGGCATTTTTGTCATTAATGACGCCTATTATTATTATTGGTGGTATTTTATTTGGCATTTTTACGGCAACCGAAGCGGCTATTGCTGCGACAGCCTACGCACTATTTTTAGGCACCTGTGTTTATCGTACTCTAACTTGGCCCAAGCTAGTCAAGGTCAGTATGGAAACAATAGAAACTACCAGTATTATTTTATTGATTATTGCTGGCGCAGCTATATTTTCCTGGGTATTAACAAGCCAGCGAGTGACTGAAGATTTTACTGCTTGGATGCTAACCATCACAGACAATAAAACCGCCATATTATTATTAATGACGTTGATATTATTTGTGGTCGGTTGTTTTATGGAAACCATTGCCGCCATTACTATTCTAACGCCAGTATTATTACCCGTTGCTATTGGATTAGGTATAGACCCTGTCCATTTTGGCGTTATGATGGTGCTTAACCTTATGATCGGTTTATTAACACCGCCTGTAGGTATGGTGCTGTATGTTTTATCAAGAGTATCAAAGGTGCCCTTTGAAGAATGCGCGAAAGCGACTATCCCCTTTTTAATCCCCTTAGTAATTGTCCTAATGTTGGTAACATTTATTCCTGAATTATCTATGTGGTTGCCAACACTTTTATATCGTTAATACCTATAATACAGTGATTAAAAAAGCACGAAGATAAGTTCGTGCTTTTGTAAAATCGGTTTAGCGTGAAGAGTTAGGCAATATTTTGAAAGGTTCCTGCATCTAACACTTGCTTTCTTGGGGTAAATTTACAAATATAATTCCAGTTCCAACTCGCATCGTATTTATGACACAAGCCCCAAGCGATACCTGGTTTAGCTAGCTCAACACCTTCAGGGTCTCGGTACAAGCCAATCGCTTCAGGCGCTCCTTTAATGTGCGCCTTGATCTCAAAATTTATGCCATCAGGTGAAAACTGTACGGTATTTTTTTCAGGACCATCGGTGGTAAGCATAGACGCAATGCCACCTTGGTAATTCCATACAACCACTTCATGTCCACTATTTGAGATAGGATTATAATCGGATTTGATATAAGGGCCTTCAACATTTTTAGCGATAGCTACACCGTGTTTAATTTCACGGCCACCAAAGTTCATGCTTTCTCCCATCGTTTCGCCTTTATAATAAAGGTAGAATTGATTATTAAAAACAAGTAAACAAGGATCGTGAACTTTATGACTATCAAAACTACCTTTACTTTTCACATGAAAACGATTGTCTTCATCACCATCCCATTCACCATCTTTAGACGGGCTTAAAATAGGCTGTGCTGATTTTTTCCAAGGACCAAATGGATCTTCTGCCGTTGCAAGGGCTATTTCCTCATACTGGCGGTTAGTATAAGGGTACTGAACCGATTGATAAACGAGATAATATTGGCCATCATGAGCTAACACTTCTGGTGTAAACACCGCACGATCATCATACGAGCCAGCTTCACCACGTACAATAGCAACCCCTTGCTCTTGCCAATATTCACCATCTTCAGACGTGGCGTGCCAAACTTCCGTTAAATCCCAAGGAAACACTTTATCATCTGGGTTTTCAGAGCCAAAGCCTACGGTTTCCCCTTCACCTTTGGTATACCAAACATGATATAGATCGGCCACTTTAATAACTGAAGAAGGATCTCGGCGAATAACTCCTTCTTCAAAAGCTAAGTCACCTTTTAATGCATGGACATCAAACTCAGTTAACCATTGCGAGTCTTTCTCATCATAACCACGTTCAATTGCACGTTGGCTAGCTAAACTTAATTTTTTAGTTTTCATTTTTTACCTCAACAGAAAGACATATCAGCTTTGACTTGCTGATATGTAGGTTTTGCTAATATAGCACCTTTATGCTGTACAACTTGACCGGCAACAAAGCAGGCTTTTTTTATGGATAATGCAATATCATCCCCCGATAATCTTGCCGCTAAATAAGTACCAGCAAAAGAATCTCCTGCTGCCGTACTATCTACCTGAATAGGAGCTGGCTGAAAAGGTTGATGATGAACACAAATGTCTGTGTCAAAACCATAAACCCCTTCTGTACCACACTTGATAATAACTTCGCTATTACCAAACAATTGGCAATAATCAATAATTTCTTGGTGAGATTTATGATCAAATAACTGCTCATGCTCTTCAATGCCAGGCATAATAATATTGCTGACCTTATACGCCTTTTCTAACCAGTGTATGGCATGGGAATGATTGCGCCACATTTTTGGTCGGTAGTTAGGATCAAACGCTATTTTAGCCCCTTGATTTTTAAGCTTTGCTAACAGAGCGATCAATTTAGCTTTATCCTCATCGTCTAATACCGATAAAGATATACCACTAAAAAAAACGATATCACTGCCAGTACATGAAAGTGCCAAGTCATCGACACTTTGATAGGTCATCATCTGACTTGCCGCTGAGCCTTTGCGCCAATAGCTAAAGCTTCGCTCACCTAAACTATCAGTTGAAATGGCGTACAAACCAATTGTTGCTTTATTCGTAACAATCGCATTGGACTCGTCAATACCTTCATTGCGCCAATGAGATAGCATATCTTCACTTGGTTGGTCATTCCCTACCGCCGTTAAAAAGCTTGTGGTTAATGAATGATTCAACCTTTTTGCATACACTAATGCATTGTATGTATCGCCCGCGTATGATTTTTGAAATGTATCACTACTTAATGGGGTTAACTCCATCATGCATTCACCGACGGCTAGTAATTTACCTGTCATTTAGCTCTAAACCCTTCTAATTTTCTCGTTATGCCGCTGCAAATTCTGTTTCAATTTGCTCAATAGATTTATGTTTCGTTTCTGGGAGTAATTTATACAAAAAGACAAAACCAACAATGCCGCTAACTGCATAAAATAAAAAGACATTGGCTGCACCAATGTTATTTAATAGCCAAGGGAAAAATTGTTGAACGAAATAACTCATCATACTACTGATAAAAGCAAAAACCGGAATGGCTACTCCACGTACACTTGTAGGGAATATCTCTGAAAATAACACCCATAAAATAGGGCCTAAAGAATAATGAAAAGCGACAATAAACAGCATAATCCCGGTCATGACGACAGCAACATTAATATTAGTGGCACTTTGTAAGATAACACTTTCCACTTGGCGTAATTCAGACTCAGTCATATTCTCTTTAAGCGCAGCTTTGAACTCAATGTCAGAGGTAAACACTTTATCAGCTAACTTTTCTAGTCCCGAAACATCATGCTTTTGTTGAATCGTTGCAATTTCTTGCGTACTTAATTCATAAGTTGCGTTGCTAAAACCTATATGACAAATGAATAAACTGATACTAGCTAGAATTAAACCTGACATGAGTAATGGACGACGTCCCACTTTATCAATTAGAAAAATAGCGACTATGGTAAAAATCACACCAACAACACCGACAACAACCGCATTTAAAAAAGCAGCATCGGTACCGACACCAATTTGTTCAAACACAGTAGGCGCATAAAATAAAATGGCATTGATACCTGTCGCTTGTTGAACTATAGCTATAGTTAACGCGACAATAACGGCTTTACGGCGTCTAGTTGAGAATAAACTTTTAAACGCAGCAACCATAGATTCACTACTAGGGTCTGATGCTAAGCTATTTTTTACGTCAATAATTTCTTGCTCTGGATCCAAATCATGATCAAAGCTCGCGATGACTTGTCTGGCTTCTTCTTCTTTACCATTCATTATTAACCAACGCGGACTGCGAGGAATGGTGAATAATAATCCAAACCAAACAACGGCTGGAATAATCTCTAAGCCAAGCATCCAACGCCAAGTTTGAGTATCGAGTGCAACAGCTTGAACCCACTCATAACCAGATTGTGACAACATTAACAGGCCGTAATTTGCAAAATATGCCGCAGAAAAGCCAACAACAATACTTACTTGTACAATTGTCACCAATCGACCACGAATATTAGCCGGTGCTATTTCACCTATATACATAGCGGCGACGGATAATGAAGTAAAAGCAAAACCACCAATAAAACGCGCAATAACTAAGGTTTCAAAGTTTGGTGCAAAGGTTGAGGCGATAGCAGAGAAAATATAAATAAATGAGATACCGATGAGCATTTTTTTTCTGCCAATACGGTCACAAATATAGCCGGTAACTAGTAGTGCAAACAAAACAGCAAGGCCCGGCGCACTGACCATGGTGCCAATTTCCAAGTCTGATAAAGAAAACTCTGCAGAAACAAACTTCACCGTTCCTGAAATGAGCGCGGCATCAAGGCCTAAAATAAAAGCACCAAATGCGACAACCAAAGCACAGTAATAGACACTTTGCGAATTTGTTTTCATACACTTCCCCATTTTGCCAATATTAAAATAATTATTATCTTATCTATGGCTTTTAAATATTTTTCTTCATATTACCTTACATCCCAACAATTGTTAACAATTAAATATATACATTGATAA
>NZ_BAAJMC010000013.1:0-102480 GCF_057551365.1 Colwellia sp. KS18-150
ATAACTCTCTGTGGATTCAACTAAATGTCCTGAAGCAATTGCTACTAAGCCAACTAATGTTAATACAATGGTATATGGTAAAGCCATGATCATCATTCGTCCGTAAGATAAGCGTACAAGCGGTGCTATTGCAGAAGTTAATAAGAATAAAAATGCAGCTTGACCGTTTGGCGTAGCAACACTTGGTAAGTTAGTACCAGTATTGATTGCAACGGCTAGTAAATCAAATTGATCGCGTGTTATTTGTCCGGCAGCTAATGCATCTCCAACTTCAGAAATATAAACAGTACCGACAAAAACATTATCACTAACCATAGATAATAGGCCATTTGCTAAATAGAACATAACCAGTTGCATATTACCTTCATAGGTCAATACCCATGCTATTACCGGAGTAAATAATTCTTGATCAATAATAACGGCAACGACGGCAAAAAATACAGCAAGTAGCGAGGTGAAAGGTAGCGCTTCTTCAAAAGCGTGACCAATTTGATGCTCTTCAGTAACGCCAGTAAAAGTGGTCGCGAAAACAATAACGCTTAAACCGATTAAGCCAACAGGAGCAAGATGCAAAGCTAAGCCAACAATTAGCCATACTGCGATAACGCCTTGCATAATAAGTTTTACATTATCACGTTTACTACGGTTTCTGCTTTCTTCTTCATCATATTCACTAAGTACTTTAAGTACATTTTCAGGAAGTTTTACACCGTAACCAAACCATTTAAGTTTTTCTAATGATACACAGGTAATCATGCCTGCAAAAAATACTGGTATGGTTACTGGAGACATACGTATAGCGAATTCAATAAACTCCCAACCAGCTTGTTGACCAATGATCAAGTTTTGTGGTTCACCAACAATAGTACATACGCCACCAAGAGCGGTACCAACAGCTGCATGCATTAATAGGTTACGTAAATAGCCACGAAACTCTTCTAAATCATTACGATTATATTCAGGTAAGTCTTGGTCTTGGTTATGGTCATGTTCTTGCTGAGATTGTTTGCCAGATGCGACTTTGTGATAAACAGTATAGAAACCAACTGCGACACTGATAATAACGGCAATAACAGTTAGTGCATCTAGAAAGGCAGATAAAAAAGCACCTGAAAAACAAAATAACAAGGAAACTACAGTTTTTGAACGAACTTTAGTCACTATCTTGGTAAATAAAAATAATAGCAAACCCTTCATGAAGTAGATGCCAGCAACCATGAAAATAAGTAGTAGTATTACTTCAAAATTAACTACCATTTCATGCATGACCTGATTAGGTGAGGTCATGCCAATGAATACGGCTTCAATTGCTAACAAACCACCTGGTTGCAAAGGATAACATTTTAGTGCCATTGCTAGGGTGAAAATAAACTCAATAACTAATGCCCAACCTGCGGTGTAAGGGTCAACAAGAAAAAATAATATTGGGTTTATGATTAAGAAAGAAATAATTGCTAGTTTGTACCATTCAGGAGAGTTTCCTAAAAAGTTTTTATATAATGCACTCATAAATGACTGTTGCATAATTTGCCTTTTGGTAGGTAAACGATTAACTATATAGAGTTATTTATTATTGAATATAGTTAAACAGAAATATCAATAATTGCCAGTAGTTTAAGCACTATTTACAATATTGTAAATAACCATGTGCCACCATCTAAAAAGTTATTTGTAGGTAAATAACGTACATTTTAATAGATAGCATGAATAAAGAACCTATCAAAGAAAATCATAACTCTTCCGATATTGTTACTCGTTTTACTTTATTTTGTCGTTAATTTACGGGGATTACAGGTATTTTGTTCGTTAAGCAATGTAGGCAAAAAGTAAAAAATCTTTGATGAACTTAATCTGACCCTAATAAAAAAGATAAAACTAAAGATAGGTTATTATTGTAAATATTATTAACTTATTTGATAAACTCTTATTACGCTTGTACCTAGTCAATCTTCTGGTACAATCAGTTTTATTCATTTTGTTTTTAGGTATTTAAGCTCATATGGTTATTAAAGCGCAAAGCCCTGCCGGGTTCGCCGAGCAATATATTGTAGAATCTATCTGGAATGGTGGCTTCCCTCCGGGATCAATATTACCTGCAGAACGTGAGTTGTCAGAATTAATTGGTGTAACAAGAACGACTCTTAGAGAAGTATTACAACGCTTAGCTCGTGATGGTTGGCTGACGATAAAGCATGGTAAACCAACCAAAGTAAATAATTTTTGGGAAACTTCTAGCTTAAATATATTGGAAACTTTGGCTCAGCTTGATCAAGAAGGTATTCCTGATCTTGTTGATAATTTACTTTCTGCGCGTACCAATATTAGTGCTATCTATGTTCGTGGTGCAATTAAAAACAACCCAGAAAAAACTATTGAAGTGTTAAGTGCGTATCTCGATGTAGAAGATACCGGAGAAGCATTTGCTGAGTTCGACTATCGATTGAATAAAGAATTAGTCGTGGCATCAGGTAATTCCATTTACCTTCTGATATTAAACGGTTTTAGAGGTTTGTATTCTCGTATTGGTAGTTTATATTTTTCTCACCCTAAAGGGCGTGAAATATCAAGAGTTTACTATCAAAAACTGATTGACTTAGCTAAAGAAGGCCGCTTCGATGACTCTGTTTTTGCCGTGCGTAAATATGGTGTTGAATCAGGGAAGTTATGGGGCGATTTAAAAGATGACGTGTTAAAAGAGCTTTCAAACGACTAATAAGTCTAAAGATACTTTTATAGCGAAGAAAAGGCGACATTTAGTCGCCTTTTTTAGTCTTAACTTCAGGGCATTGAGCAATGATGGTATCTTTACCATCAGCTTTTTCTTGAACAATTTTTACATCAAATTGCCATAAATAATGTAAATGCTTTAATACCTCTGCTTTTGAATTACCTAATTCAATTTCATTGTGAGGAATATAACGTAAAGTCAGTGCTCTATCACCATTAATATTGGCATCAATGATTTGAATATTTACTTCCAAGTTACTTAAGTTATATTGATTGGCTAACTTTTGTCGTATTTTTTGATAGCCTTGTTCATTATGTATCGCTCCTATTTCGACAAAATTGTCTTTGGTATCATCATGAATATGAAATAATTTGAAATCTCGAATTAATTTTGGTGATAGATACTGACTAATAAAGCTTTCATCTTTAAAGTTCTCCATAGCAAAGTGCAGAGTGTCTAACCAGTTACTACCGGCAATCTCAGGAAAGTATTGTTTATCCTCTTCGGTTGGATGCTCACAGATACGCCTTATATCAATAAACATATTAAACCCAAGCGCATAAGGGTTGATTCCCGAATAATATTTGCTGTTATATTCTGGTTGGGCTACCACATTTGTGTGGCTATGAAGAAACTCCAGCATAAATTTATCTGTGACTAAGCCTTCATCGTATAAGTGGTTCAATATTGTATAGTGCCAAAAACAAGCCCAGCCTTCGTTCATCACCTGGGTCTGTTTTTGCGGGTAAAAATATTGAGATATTTTTCTAACAATACGCACAATTTCTCGTTGCCACGGTTTTAACAGTGGGGCATTTTTTTCTATGAAATATAGAATGTTTTCTTGTGGCTCAGAAGGGAACCGGTATTGCTCTGTACTTTCTTTTTTCTTTGTATCTGGGACAGTTCTCCATAACGCATTCACTTGAGATTGCAGATATTCCGCTCGCTCTTCCTGACGCTTTAATTCTTCATCCAATGATATTTTTTGTGGCCTCTTATACCGATCAACCCCGTGATTCATTAATGCATGGCATGCATCTAAAGTGGCTTCTACCTCATCTATGCCATATTTTTGCTCGCACTGAGCGATATAATTTTTTGAAAAAAGTAAGTAATCAATAATTGAACTAGCGTCAGTCCACGATTTAAATAGATAATTTCCCTTAAAAAAGGAGTTATGACCATAACAAGCATGAGCCATGACTAGTGCTTGCATAGGCATGGTGTTTTCTTCCATCAGGTAAGAAATACAGGGCTCAGAGTTAATGACTATTTCATATGCGAGTCCCATCTGACCACGTTTGTAGTTTTGCTCTGTTTGTATAAATTTTTTACCAAAGGTCCAATGGCTATAACCAATAGGCATACCAATGCTTGCATAAGCATCCATCATTTGTTCAGCTGTTATTACTTCTATTTGATTAGTGTAAGTATCCAAACGGTAATGTTTAGCCACTCTAGCTATTTCAGTTTGATATTTATCTAGCAGTTCAAACGTCCAGTCAGGACAATCATCTAAGGCTATCGTTTGTTTTGTTGATTTTGTAGCTTCCATAATTACCCCTATCTTCTATGCAGCATTTTCAGTGTTCTTTTTAAATAACTCTCGAAATACTGGATAAATATCAGCAACTTCTTTTATATGACGAATCGCAAAATTAGGATGAGACTTGGTTACTTGCTCGTAATGTTGCCAAAGTGTTTGATGAGCCCGTTGTGTTATTTCGATATAACTGAAGTAACGTGATTTAGGTAAAATTTTATTGACTAGCAATGACTTACAATGAGGAGAATCATCAGCCCAATTATCACCATCAGAAGCTTGAGCACCATAAATATTCCATTGATTATCGTTGTAGCGTTTATTGATTATTTCATCCATTAACTCTAAAGCACTTGAAGCTATGGTTCCGCCAGTTTCTTGAGAATAGAAAAACTCTTGTTCATCAACTTCTTTTGCTTGGGTGTGATGGCGAATATAGACCACATCAATATTTTTATAGGTTCTACTTAGGAATAAATAAAGCAAAATATAGAAACGCTTAGCCATTTCTTTTGTAGCTTGATCCATGGAGCCAGAAACATCCATTAAACAAAACATTACCGCTTTTGAAGTAGGTACTGCTTGCTTAGCATAATTTCGAAAACGTAAATCAAAAGTATCAATAAAAGGGACTTTGGCAATTTTATCTTTTAACGCTTGAATTTTTGTCAACAACTCTCGCTCTTCTTGTACATGGTCATGCTTATCTTGTTTCAGTTGCTCTAAGGATTGATGGTACTCCTTCAATTGTTTTCGTTTGGTTGATGTCATTGCTATCCGTCTAGCAATAGAGCCTTGTAGTGATTTAACAATATCAATATTAGCGGGCACACCTTCGGCGCAAAACCCTGAGCGCACCGTTTTGTATTCAATCAATTTATCAAGTTGATTCTTTTCTAAATTAGGCAGTTCAAGATCTTCAAATAATAGATTTAGATACTCCTCCTTTGAAATAGAGAAAGTGAACTCGTCTTCTCCTTCACCGCTATCACTTGCATCTCCTTGACCACTGGCTTGCCCTTGCTGTTTAGGTGGCTTGTTAATGCGGTCACCTGTGGTAAATTGATCATTTCCAGGGTGTATTTTATCTCTTACCCCACCTTCACCTTGATGAAAAATGGGCTCAGATAAGTCCTTTTTCGGGATGACGATATTTTCACCAGATTCTATGTCTGTGACTCCTCGCTGATTTATAGCATCAGAAACAGATTTTTTAATTTGATTCTTATAGCGTCTTAAAAAACGCTGTCGATTAACAGTACTTTTATTTTTACTGTTAAGTCGTCTATCAATAAAGTTAGCCATCATGAACTCCTTATCTCTTTATCACGCTTTCACTGGGTGAAACTTAAACCTAAGAGATACTACTTAAGAAGACTTTCTTACTCGCAAATACCATTCAGATAACAACCTGACTTGTTTCTTCGTATAACCTTTACTCATCATGCGCTCAACAAAATCATCATGTTTTTGTTGGTCGTCTTTTGACGTTTTTGAATTAAATGAAATAACAGGGAGCAAATCTTCGGTGTTAGAGAACATTTTTTTCTCAATAACCGTGCGTAGCTTCTCGTAACTTGTCCATAGTGGGTTCTTACCATTGTTATTTGCTTTCGCTCTAAGTACAAAGTTTACTATTTCATTTCGAAAATCTTTAGGGTTGCTTATACCTGCAGGCTTTTCTATTTTTTCCAGCTCTTCATTTAATGATTGTCTGTCAAATAGTTGCCCTGTTTCATTATCACGATACTCTTGATCTTGAATCCAAAAATCAGCATAAGTGACATAACGGTCAAATATATTTTGGCCATACTCAGAGTACGACTCAAGGTAAGCGGTTTGAATTTCTTTACCTATAAAATCAATATATTGTGGAGTTAAATACCCTTTGATGAATTCTAAATAGCGCTCGGTAGTTTCTTTAGGGAGCTGCTCACGTTCTACTTGCTGCTCTAAAACATAGAATAAGTGCACAGGGTTAGCTGCGACTTCTTGATGATCAAAATTAAATACCCGTGAAAGTATTTTAAAGGCAAAACGAGTAGATAAACCTGACATGCCTTCATCTATACCTGCATAATCTCGGTATTCTTGATAAGACTTAGCTTTTGGATCGGTATCTTTTAATGTTTCGCCATCATAGACGCGCATTTTTGAATAAATACTAGAGTTTTCTGGCTCTTTCAATCTTGAAAGAACAGAAAATTGCGCTAACGTTTTTAACGTATCAGGTGCACACTGGGCATTTTTTAATTCACTGTGCTCGAGTAGCTTTTTATAAATGTTTATTTCTTCAGAAACTCGCATGCAATAAGGTACTTTAACTATATATACACGGTCTAAAAATGCTTCATTGTTTTTATTGTTTCTAAAGGTCTGCCATTCAGACTCATTAGAATGTGCCAGTAAAATGCCATTAAAGGGTAATGCAGATAAGCCTTCTGTTGGATTATAATTACCTTCTTGAGTCGCGGTTAATAATGGGTGAAGAACCTTAATAGGCGCTTTGAACATCTCAACAAATTCCATTAACCCCTGATTAGCTCGACATAGCGCACCTGAGTAGCTATATGCATCGGCATCATTTTGAGCGAAATGCTCTAATTGCCTGATATCTACTTTACCTACTAGTGCTGAAATATCCTGATTATTATCATCACCGGGCTCTGTTTTAGCGATGGCAATTTGATCAAGAATTGACGGATATACTTTTACTACTTTAAATTGAGCAATATCACCTTTAAATTCATGTAGGCGTTTAGCTGCCCATGGTGAAATAATGCTATGTAAATAACGAGAAGGGATGTTGTACTCTTCTTGTAAAATTTTACCATCTGAATGTAAGTCGAATAAACAAAAAGGGTGATCATTAACAGGACTGCGCTCTCCATTAGCACTTAATACATAAATTGGCTCTTGTTGCATTAATGCTTTTAATTTTTCGGCTAAAGATGATTTACCGCCACCTACAGGTCCAAGTAAATAGAGGATTTGTTTTTGCTCTTCTAAACCTTGAGACGCATGCTTAAGGTAAGAAACTATTTGTTCTATTGCTTCTTCCATACCATAAAAATCAGCAAAAGCAGGATAACGTTTAATGACCCGATTAGAAAAAATCCGACTTAAACTTGGATCTGTTGCAGTATCTATTTCTTCAGGCTCGCCGATAGCACTTAGAAGTCTTTCAGAAGCCGAGACATATGCGAGTTTGTTTTCTTTACAAAGAGATAAAAACTCTTGCAAGCTAAACTCTTCCTGTTGAGCCTGTTCATAACGTGCTTGATAATGTTGAAAAATACTCATAACTACCTCCAAAAATAAATGCGCTAACCCTAGTTAATCAAATATATTTTCTTTCTTATTTTAAGCCTAGTTGCTTTGTGTAATTTTGCTAACAAAAATTGTAAATATGATTCAAATTATTAATTGAAAAAGATAATAAGAACAAATAATTATTAAAATAAATTTTTTGCTGTAAAAGTTGTTGATTTAAGAATCTTTGCCTAGACTTCGCATAAACAGAGTTATTTTTAATAGATATTTAGTTAATTAGAGGCGAGTTATGGATTTTTTCAAGACTTTATCTGTACGTTATAAAATACTTTTGATTCCACTCGTCGGGGCACTAGGATTTTGTATATATTTAGCAATTACCTTAATTGCGATGTCACATATAATCACTCAGTTAGACCAAGCATATCGTGTAGAATATCAACTTTTACAAACTTCAGAATATTCGTTAGTCCGCTTAGATAAATTAAAAGAAACTCTTGGTAATGCTGCAACAATGGGGGAAACAGATCTACTTGATACGGCTAATATTTATGCAGAAGAAACACGAGATAAGCTCAAGCAAAATATTCAAACAGATAAAGCCAATGCGAGTTTTTTAAGAACATTACTGAGTGATTTTGATCAGTATTACCAGTTAGCTTACGGTTTATCTAAAGAAATGGTAGACGGAACAGCAGATTTCGCAACCATAGGCCAACGTAGCCAAGATATGTCTAATCAATTAACAAATTTGCAAAATAAGCTTAATAAATTCCAAACAGAACGCTATCAATCTTTTACTCAAGCATTTGAATCAGTTAACGAAAAAGCCGAATCGACGTCTACTACGGGTATTGTGGTGGGCATTATAACATTAGTAGCACTATTCGTTGTTGCACTACCTATTGCAAAATCTATTAGTGCGAGCTTGACTGATATTATTGATTCAATGAAAGATATTGCTCAAGAAAATGGTGATTTAACGGTTAGGCTAAAAACTAATAACAAAGATGAAATGGGGGATTTGGTTTTTTGGTTTAATAGTTTTATAGAAAAGCTCCAAGGCGTCATCAAAAATGTTGTTGATACCGCTCTTCCTTTAGCAGACACCGCCAGTAGCATATCTTCTCTATCAAATAGCACAATTGACTCTTTTAAGCGTCAATCAGACAGCGTTACCCAATCAAGACAATCCGTTGAAGAAATGAGCCATAGTGTTGCTGAAATAACTACAAATGCAGCCGATGCAGCCGATGCCGCTAAAAATGCCAATAGTGAAGCTGAGAAAGGTCAGCAAGTGGTTGGACAAACCGTGACCGGTATTCGTGAATTAGCTGAAAATGTTACCAGAGCAGCGGAGTCTATTAATCAATTACAAGAAGATACCAATAGAGTCAATGTGGTTTTAGAAGTAATCAGAGGGATCGCCGAACAAACAAATTTACTTGCACTTAACGCTGCTATTGAAGCAGCAAGAGCAGGTGAGCAAGGACGAGGCTTTGCGGTTGTCGCCGATGAAGTAAGGAATTTAGCGTCACGCACTCAAGAGTCCACAGAAGAGATTAATCAAATGCTTGGTCAGCTTCAAAGTGCGGCTAAAAAAGCGGTTTCCATGATGGAAAGCTCACGAGCTAGTGTTGAAGAAAGTGTTAAAACAGCCAATGAGGCCGGCGATAGTTTAGTGGTGATTACTGACACCGTAAATACGATAGCGGATATGAATGGTGCAATAGCGGTCGCGACAGAAGAGCAACATCAAGTTTCGGGTTTAATGGTCGGGCATGTGGAAGATATACAAGCCTGCGCTGATGAAGCTTCTACTGCTTCACATGAAGTAGCCGGAGTAAGTGAGCAATTATTACGTTTGGCTTCCGAGCTAGAAGCCGTCGCAAGACAATTTAAAGTATAACTGTCGATGAGTAACTGAACTTATGACAATTAAAGGTGAAACAGAACAACTTTATAATTTTATTGACATGAAATTAAGGTGAAGAGTATGAAGAAAATATATAGAACGTTATTGCTGGCTAGCGTGTTATTAACAAACTATTCGCATGCAGAAGTCGCATTCAATGGTTTCGCATCAATTGTTGGGGGAGTCACTTCCAGTGATGAAACCTTATATGGTTTTGATGATAATATAGATTTTAGTCAAGGGTCTCTATTAGCATTACAGGCGTCTGCAGATCTTTCTGAAGGCTTAAGTGTTACAGCACAGATACTCGCTCGCGGTGAAGATGACTGGGATCCCGACTTTGAATGGGCTTATGTTGCTTATGATGCTACAGATAACTTACGCCTTTTAGCGGGAAGACAGCGAGTACCTTTTTACATGTATTCAGACTTTTTAGATGTGTCTTATGCTTACCCTTGGATAAGTCCTCCGTCTGGAGTTTATAGCCTTGCGTTTGATACCTTCGACGGCTTAGGTGCTATTTACTCTGGAAGTATGGGAAGTTTTGATACTAATCTTCATGTTATTTATGGAGGTAATAAATCAGAACTAACTCTTGAAGGTGAAAATATAAAACCTAATTTTAATGACTTAGTTGGCGTCGCTTTTACTGTCACAAGAGACTGGTTAACATTGCGTGCAGGCTATGTACAAGCAGAAATGAATATCGCTGTCGAAGCTTCAGCGCCATTAATTGCTGGTTGGCGCGCAGCAGGATTTAATGATGTTGCAGACGATATTGAAGTTTTAGAAGATACAGGCTCATTTGTGGAGTTAGGTTTTCAAATTGATTATAACAACCTGATTGTGGTGGGAGAATTTACTCAGTTAACTCTTGACGGAACAACTTTAGCTGATGAAGATTCTTATTATATTTTAGCAGGATACCGTTTTGACAACTTTCTGGCTCATGTTACCTATGGCGTAGATGACGATAGCAAAGACAGAATTACCGATGATGTTCCCGTTGTCGCACCTTTATTACCCTTGTTAATCCCTACCAATGGACTAACGGATAGCCAAGCAAATGAAGCAAGTTACATAACCTTGGGTTTACGTTGGGATTTTCATGATTCAGCAGCAATTAAATTTGAATACACAACATATAGCGATGATTTAGATAGTAATAATGATGCCGGCTTGTTTCAAACAGCAATCGTCACCGTATTTTAATGTTATTTGTCTATAATTATTGTAGGTAACAATAATTGCAAAGGAGTTTGATATGAAAACATTAAAACTAATAGGTTTTATGGCATTACTTCTAAACTTTACAGCAAATGCTGATGTTGCTGTTATTGTGAATATTGATAATAAAGCAACATTTTCTGATGGTGATATCTCTAGAATCTTTTTGGGAAAATTAAAGCAATTTTCCACAGGGGAGAAAGCAGTACCTGTAAACTTAAAGCTAGGCATCGACACTCGTAATGAGTTTGAACAAAAGGTATTAAATAAAAGCTCACGACAAATAAAAGCGTATTGGTCAAAGCTTGTATTTTCAGGTAAAGGAAAACCACCACCAGAATTAGTTTCCGATAAAGATGTAGTGGCTATGGTTGCTTCAGATACCAATATTATTGCATATGTCGATACGAGTAGTGTCGATGAAAGTGTCAAAGTAATTCAGGTATTTTAATTATTTTTTATTGATGTTGGTTTACGGCTTTACATGAAAATAGACAGCTAAATCTTGATATGAAACATTGGTAATAACAGCATTATAGGAGTTGAACACGATGAAGAAGGTAATGGAATTTAATATTAAATTATTAGCAGCTATATTTTTTCTATTAACTAGTACTATTGCTGTGGCTGAAGTTGCAGTGATTGTAAATACTAATAATAACGCCGCAGTAAATGAAAGTGATATCTCTCGTATTTTTCTAGGTAAAGTAAAGCAGTTTTCAAGTGGTGATAAAATAACTATTATCAATTTGAAATTTAAACAAGCCACAAGAAATGAATTTGAAGAAAAGGTGCTTAATAAAAGTGCTAGCCAAGTAAAGGCTTACTGGTCTAAGTTAATGTTTTCAGGCAAAGGAAAGCCACCTAAAGAGCTTGCTAGTGATAAAGACGTGATCGCATTTGTATCAGCTAACCCAGGTGCAATAGGATATATTTCTGCTGCAAATGCGGATAGTTCAGTGAAAGTCATTAAAACATTTTAGCTACAAGTTGAAATCATAAAAAAAAACGAGCATTTAGTGCTCGTTTTTTGCTTTTACTCTACTATTAATTAACTATTAACTGAAATTCGCCTCGGCAAAGTCCCAGTTTGCTAATGCCCAAAAGCCTTCCATGTATTTAGGACGAAGATTACGATAATCAATGTAATAAGCATGTTCCCATAAATCAACAGTGATTAATGGGGTAACACCTTCATCAGTTAAAGGTGTAGCAGCATTAGAAGTATTAACAATGGCTAAACTGCCATCGGCATTTTTTACTAACCAAGTCCAGCTTGAGCCAAAATTATTAATAGCGCTCTCTGTAAATTTAGCTTTAAACTCAGCAAAAGAGCCAAAGCTAGCATTGATTGCATCAGCTAAATCACCGGTAGGCTCACCGCCACCGTTTGGTGACAAGCTATTCCAATAGAAAGTATGATTCCAAATTTGAGCTGCGTTATTGAAAATACCGCCGGTTGAATTCTTAACAATTTCTTCTAACGATTTATTGGCTAACTCACCACCTTCAATTAATCCATTTAGTTTTACTACATATGTATTATGGTGCTTACCATAGTGAAAAGATAATGTTTCAGCAGAGATATGAGGTTCTAACGCGTTCTGTTCGTAAGGTAATGCAGGTAATTCTATAGCCATTTTGCTCTCCAGTTTTCTTTATAAAAAAGTTACAGTGTATTTGTGAATAAAGAGTGTATTTTCCTTTAAAACCTGAGTAAAATACTCAAGTATTAATTTATACTATATTGATAAATTACTGTATAGGGTTTATTCATTCATTTTTCAAGTTAACTAGGTGAAATTAACTGTTAACTTAAGTATTTATTATATTGTATTGAAAAGCTAAATTATGGCTCCATTATATTTGCAATCAGAGAATGAAGTTACAATTAACTTAGGTTAATTCAATATAATAAGTATTATTTATTAGAGGTTATTATGGATACTATTGAACGCATTAAAGAACAGATTAGCGAAAATACAATTTTGCTTTATATGAAGGGCTCACCTAAATTACCAAGTTGTGGTTTTTCTTCTCAAGCATCTCAAGCATTAATTTCTTGTGGTGAGCAATTTGCTTATGTTGATATTTTGCAAAATCCTGATATTCGCGCTGAACTGCCGAAATATGCTGATTGGCCAACCTTCCCACAACTTTGGGTTGAAGGTGAACTTGTAGGCGGCTGCGATATTATTATCGAAATGTTTCAACAAGGTGAATTACAAACATTAGTAAAAGAAGCTGCAGCTAAAAATACACCGGCAGAATAATTTTACTTAAAACTATAATTGGTATTGAATTTTCTTAATTAATCACAATAATGTATTGTGATTATTCATTTCTCAATATTATTTTTTATAATAAACAATGGAGCACAAAATGAGCGTATTAGTTGGTCGTCCAGCACCGGATTTTTCTGCAGCAGCAGTATTAGGTAGCGGTGAAATAGTAGATAGTTTTACATTAAGTGAAGCTATTAAAGGCAAAAAAGCGGTAGTTTTCTTCTATCCTTTAGATTTTACTTTTGTATGTCCTTCAGAGCTATTAGCTTTTGATCACCGTATGGAAGAATTCAAGAGCCGCGGTGTTGAAGTAATTGGTGTATCAATTGATTCACAATTTTCTCATAATGCGTGGAGAAATACTCCAGTAAACGAGGGTGGTATTGGTCCAGTTCAATACACTTTAGTTGCTGATGTTAAACATGAAATTTGTAAGGCTTATGATGTTGAGCATCCAGAAGCAGGTGTTGCATTTCGTGGTTCATTCTTAATTGATGAAGAAGGTAATGTTCGTCACCAAGTAGTGAATGACTTACCTTTAGGCCGTAACGTTGATGAAATGATACGTATGGTTGATGCATTACAATTCCACCAAGAGCACGGTGAAGTTTGTCCAGCAGGTTGGAATAAAGGTGATAAAGGTATGACTGCTTCACCAGATGGCGTTGCTTCTTACCTTACAGATAATGCTGATCAACTGTAAGTAATATTTCGGCTTTATCAAGTCGATTATATTGTCTTATTTATAGAATTAAAAAAACCGCTAACGCGGTTTTTTTGTCTCTAACTTTCAGCTGTATCTATAGGCCCAATAAGCGGCCATCCACCTAAGTCTTGCCATTTATTTACAATAAAACAGAACAGCTCAGCTGTTTTCTCAGTATCATAAAGTGCCGAATGTGCTTCGCTATTATTAAAGTCAATGTTGGCTGTTTCACACGCCTTTGCCAGTACGGTTTGTCCGAGTGCCAATCCAGCTAACGTGGTGGTGTCAAAACTAACAAAAGCATGAAAAGGACTGCGCTTTATATTACACCTTGCAGTAGCTGCATTTAAAAAACCTAAATCAAAGGCTGCATTATGGGCAACGATAATAGCCCGTTGACAACCTGCCAATTTCATTTTTTTTCTTACTAATTTAAATAGAGCTTTTAAAGCTACATCTTCTTCTACAGCGCCTCTAAGAGGGTTTGTGGGATCAATGCCTGTAAACTCAAGAGCTTTTGGCTCTAAATTAGCACCTTCAAAAGGCTCTACATTAAATTGGATCGTTTCATCGATTGATAACTTTCCTGATGATTCATCCAAAGTTAATACCGATGCGGCGATTTCCAACAACGCATCGGTTTGAGCATTAAATCCTGCCGTTTCTACGTCAATGACTACGGGAAAGTATCCTCTGAATCTCTGCGCTAAAAGTGGTTTGTTTTTTTCGGTATCGTCTTTTGTTTTTACAGTATCTGACATATTATTACTTGAATTAAAGATGAAAAGCTCTCAAATGAGCGATTTATTTAATTATCTCAGAAAAATGCAGTGAACACGATAGCGAGCTAACGTAAAATAGCCAACAAAGTGCTAAAGTTATTTCAGTTTGGGGCGATACAATTTGTGTCGCCAATTAATTATGTTGCAAACACTATGAAAATATATTCTCTAAATGCATATAAATTATTATTCACATCTTCATTTTTTGTGACCGTTTTTCTGACTCTGCTATTTAGTTTTATATCTACAAAGTCTCATGCTGGCATACGTCAATACAGTGCCAGTGTAAGTGACTCTCAATGGCAGTTAGCAAATGATTCGCGCTTACAATGTACATTGGCACATCAAATTCCTCACTATGGACAAGCACGTTTTTCCGCTAAAGCGAGCCGAAAGTTAAACATGGAGTTTGAGCTAGACATGTTACTACTACCTGATAACTACTCTTTAGCTCAAGTACGAAGTGAATCACCTAATTGGCGACCTGGTCATGGCGGACGAGTGTTAGCGGATATGAAACTTTATAAACAGTTTAATCCAAGTTTACCAAAGAAAGTTGCTTGGACAATGCTAAGTGAATTAGAGCAGGGTATGAGCCCAACTTTTTATTACAATGATTGGTATAGCGATCAAGATGAGATTTCTGTTGGTTTATCAACAGCAAGATTTAAAAGTGCTTACCGAAACTTTGTTGCCTGTGTTGGCAATTTACTTAATTACAGTTTTGATGACATTTCCTATACCATTTTAAATTATCAATCTAATAGTGATAAATTTACCAAAGCATCACAACGCCGTATTGATATGATCAGAGAATATTTAAGCTTAGATCCTAATCTTGAGCTTGTACTTGTCGATGCATATTCTGATAGTTATGGTGGCCGTTGGTCTAATTTAAAACTATCAGAGCAACGAGCAAATAAAGTTCGAGATTATTTTGTTAGTAATGGTATCGATGCCAGTCGTATAGAAGCAAAAGGTTATGGAGAAAAACGTCATATAGCTTCAAATGATACGCTATTAGGTAGAGGAAAAAACCGTCGAGTCGTCATTCAAATGCAAAAAATGTAGCTTAAGGGTTACACTATGTTGAAATAAGAAACAAAAAATCACTTAATGCAAGTGGATAAATTGTTGAATAGGCCTGTTGATTCGCTGTAATCTACAGGCTCTTTTTTATATAGCAAAGTAAACTGTTTTGGGAACCGTGCAATGAAAATTATTTTACGACTTATGCTGCTAGTGACTTTTTTTATGTCGCAATTAGTCTCAGCTTCAACAAAAAGTATCGTCTTAAATGATGCTTATACGTATGCTAACTATGATCAAGTTATCACCACACATTTATATTTAGATCTTGATGTCGATTTTGAACAGAAAGCTTTATCAGGCTTCGCAGAATTATCATTAAAGTGGTTAGTTAATGACACTAACGTTGTGATTTTAGATACACGTGATTTAGTTATTCACAGAGTCATGGCACAGAATAATCAAGGACAATGGCGCAAGGTTAATTATACGCTTGCACAACGTGATGATGTTTTAGGGGCTAAGCTTACAATAGATGCTAAGTTTCAAGCTCAAAAATTACGTGTTTACTATAACTCAACAGAAAAAGCTTCTGGCTTACAATGGTTATCACCCGAGCAAACAGCAGGCAAAGAAAAACCATTCTTGTTTAGTCAAAACCAAGCCATTCATGCTCGCTCTTGGATACCTATTCAAGATACGCCAAGTGTTCGTGTAACGTATAATGCGCGTATAACCACAGATAAAGATTTGTTAGCGGTAATGAGTGCTAATAATGAGCCTGATACAGCACGTGATGGTGATTATTCTTTCTCTATGCCTCAAGCTATACCTGCTTATTTAATTGCTATTGGTGTTGGCGACCTTCATTTTAAAGCGATGAGCCATCAAACAGGTATTTATGCAGAAACCAATATTTTAGATGCCGCTGTTGCTGAATTCGATGATACTCAAGCGATGATTGATAAAGCTGAAAAAATGTACGGTAAGTATCGCTGGGGACGTTATGATCTATTGATTTTACCTCCTAGCTTCCCTTTTGGTGGTATGGAAAATCCGCGTTTATCGTTTATTACTCCAACCGTAATCGCTGGCGATAAAAGCTTAGTGAATCTTATTGCCCATGAGTTAGCACATTCATGGTCTGGTAACCTTGTTACCAATGAAAGCTGGCGTGACCTCTGGTTGAATGAAGGTTTTACTAGTTATGTAGAAAATCGCATCATGGAAGCTGTGTTCGGTAAAGACAGAGCAATTATGGAGCAAGCACTTGATGCCCAAGGCTTAAATTATGAAATAGCTGAATTAGCTCCGGGTGACACACAATTATATATTGATTTGAAAGGACGCGATCCCGATGATGCCTTTTCAAGTGTTCCTTACACTAAAGGGCAATTATTTTTAATTTATCTAGAGAATAAATTTGGTCGTCAGCGCTTTGATGCGTTTGTTTTAGAGTATTTTGATAGCCATGCATTTCAAAGTTTAGGTACGACAAATTTTGTTAAATATTTAAAAGCCAATTTAACCCATAAGTACCCTAATATAGTTAGTGACGAAGAAGTTAATGAATGGATTTACGAGCAAGGTTTACCAAGCTATGTACCTAAGCCAACTTCATCTGCTTTTACTACTATAGATTCTGAAATATCAACCTGGTTAAGTAATGAAACAACTTTAGCGCAATTACCAACATCAAATTGGACTTTGCATGAATGGCTTCACTTTATTAATAATTTACCGCTTGATATACAAACTGAGCGCATGGCTGAGCTTGATAAAGAGTTTGATTTAACACACAGTAAAAATGCTGAAATAGCTCATGCATGGTATTTATTATCAGTTCGTGTTGGCTATGATGTAGTTTACCCTGCAATGTCAGATTACTTAATTGATATTGGTCGCCGTAAGTTGATCGTGCCTTTATACAAAGAATTGGCACAAACACCGGATAATAAAGCTTGGGCATTAAAAGTCTATAAACAAGCTCGTCCTGGTTATCATGGTTTAGCTCAAGGTACTATTGACGGTATTTTGAAAAAATCACCTTAACTAAACGCTAATTTTTACTAAAAAGGCTCGTTAGAGCCTTTTTTATTGATATAATGCTGTTAATTATATTATCTCACTTATTTCTTTTAGAGGCTCTGTAGATGTCGGAAGCTGAAAACCGCCCAACCAATTTTATTCGTCAAATTATTGATGCTGATCTCGATAGTGGTAAACATACAAGCATACAAACTCGTTTCCCGCCTGAGCCGAATGGTTTTCTGCACATAGGTCACGCGAAAGCAATCTGTTTAAATTTTGGTATTGCTCAAGATTATAATGGCTTATGTAATTTACGTTTTGATGATACTAATCCTGAAAAAGAAGATATCGATTACGTACGTGCTATTGAAAAAGATGTTAGTTGGCTAGGATTTGAGTGGGCAGGGGATGTGCATTACTCTTCAGATTATTTTGACCAACTACATGGTTTTGCACTTGAGCTGATTGAAAAAGGCTTAGCTTTTGTTTGTTTTCTTAATGGCGAGGAAATGCGTGAATATCGTGGCACATTAAATAAGCCCGGTAAAAACAGTCCTTATCGTGATACATCTGTTGAAGAAAACTTAGCGCTATTTGAAAAAATGCGTTTAGGAGAGTTTAAAGAAGGCGAATGTTCATTACGCGCTAAAATAGACATGACTTCTAGCTTTATGTGCATGCGTGACCCTATTATTTATCGCGTACGTTTTGCACATCATCACCAAACGGGAGACAAGTGGTGTATTTATCCAATGTACGACTTTACCCACTGTTTATCTGATGCCATTGAAGGAATTACTCATTCTATTTGTACGTTAGAATTTCAAGATAACCGTCGTTTGTATGACTGGGTAATTGAGCATGTTTCAGTTCCTGCAACACCGCATCAATATGAATTTTCACGCTTGAATCTTGAATATACTTTAATGAGTAAGCGTAAGCTAAATACCTTAGTTGAAGAAAAGTTAGTTGATGGTTGGGATGACCCTCGTATGCCAACAATTGCAGCATTTAGACGTCGTGGCTATACACCGGCATCAATGCGAGAGTTTGCTAAGCGTATCGGTGTTACTAAAATGGATAATACCGTTGAAATGGGCGTATTAGAAGCGTGTATTCGTGAAGATTTAAATGATAATGCTCCTCGTGCTATGGCTGTTCTTGATCCTATTAAACTAGTGATTGAAAACTACCCTGAAGATAAAACAGAAGAATTAATTGTTAAAAATCATCCTAGCGATGAAAGTCAGGGTACACGTATAGTTCCCTTTAGCCGTGAACTTTATATTGAAGCAGAAGACTTTAGAGAAGAAGCGAATAAAAAATATAAGCGCCTAGTCATAGACAAAGCGGTGCGCTTACGTGGTGCTTATGTGGTGACAGCAACACGATGTGACAAAGATGAACAAGGTAATGTCACAACGGTTTATTGTCAGTATCTGGAAGATACTTTAGGTAAAAACCCTAGTGATGGCACCAAACCTAAAGGTGTAATTCACTGGGTTGATGCCGAAAAGTCTCTAGATGCTACAGTACGTTTGTACGATAGATTATTTACTATTGCAAACCCTGCTTCTGCCGATGATTTTCAAAGTGTTATGAACCCAGAATCATTAGTAACTATTAACAGCGCCAAAGTTGAGCCATCATTGGCAGAAGCTAAACCTGAAAAGGCATTTCAGTTTGAACGCCAAGGTTACTTTTGTTTAGACAATCATGAACATGGTGATGCCTTAGTTTTCAATAGAACGGTTGGTTTGCGTGATACCTGGGCAAAAATTTCGAAATAAATACTTTTATTTCATAATAATTTTGCTGCAATTTTGTTTAAATACATCATTGCAGCAAAAAATACCTTCATAAATAAACCCATAAGTAATTTTTACTTTCCTTTCTTTAGAACCACACTATCTAGGTTATTACTTTACTAACTACCAAAATACATTCAATGGCTTAGCTATAACTAGACATTATTTTTGGTGATGTTAGTCTAGAGTAGAAATTATGTTAATTTCCTATTAATAAATGGATAAATAAGGATTGTTTTTATGACTAAGCTGTTTTCTCAACTTAGAAATGTATGTGTTTTACTCATCAGTATTGCCGCGTTAACGGTATCTAATACTTCATTAGCTGATCATGAGGTACTAGATAGAGTATTAAAGTCGGGTGTATTAAAGGTTGCTATGACAGGTGATCAACCTCCTTTTAATGTGGTAAGTAGAAATAAAGATCTTATTGGTTATGATGTTGATTTGGCTACCGCATTAGCCAATACCATGAAAGTTAAACTAGAAATCGTTCAAGTTCCTTTTGGGGAATTAATGTCTTCACTGAAAAATGGTGACGCTGATTTAGTGATTTCAGGTATGGCAATTACTGCCAAACGTACTCAAGATGCAGTATTTGTCGGACCTTACAATATTTCAGGAAAATCAATTCTTTCAACAAAAACCGTGATGGATAATGTTAAAGGGAAAGGGTTCAACCAAGATAGCATTAAATTATTAGCACTTAAAAACTCTACCAGCGCAGCTTTTGCGCAAAAAGGCATGCCTAATGCGCAGTTATCTATGATTAGTAACTACCAAGAAGGTATTGAATTGTTAAAAGCAGGCAAGGCTGATGCTTTAGTAGCAGATATGCCAATATGCAAATTAACCATTCTACGTAACCCTAATGCGGGTTTTGTTACTTCTAACAAGCCTTTGTCTATAGAGCCTGTTGGCATAGCAATAGCAGAAGGTGATGAGCAATTTGAAAATCTTGTTCGTAACTATTATTCAACGCTTGAAAAAGTAGGTATTACGGCTCGTTTGCAACAAAAGTGGTTTGAAAATTCAAACTGGATAGTTGCACTGCCATAAATTTTATTGAAAACCTAGACATTTTATAAGCCAATAACATACTCTTGTTATTGGCTTTTTAATAACTTAAATGTAATGAGAGAATTGATGAAATCACTATTTGGTATTATGTTAATTTTAATCACATTAAGTGTAGTTGCAGATGATAACGCCGTTTATCAAGCGGTAACTGCAAAGAATGTAAATGTGGATCTAGATGAGCTTGAATTCGCTTTAACGCCATTAACGAAAGATGAAGTAGAAGTAGAGTTGCAAGCTTGGCATAAGTTATTAAAAGCAAAAGCGACCATTGTAAGTGAAGCAGAAATACTGGTAAGCCAAAAACAAAAAAGTATTGAAACCGTTACTGAGATCGCCAGTGTCAGTGAAACAAGTGCGGAGTTACTTCAAAACGCTCATAAAGATAAAGCGGCGAAAGAAGAATTAGCAAAAGATTTGGCTGAGCTTAAGCAGTTAAGTAAAGAGCTTAATAATCCAAAAGCTAAACAAGCAGTGACTGAGTTAAGTGATTCAGCAGATAACCTAAATATACTCTCTGAAAAAGCAGGTGATTACACCGAGAAACTTAGAAAGCGAAGAGCACTATTAATCAAAAACCTTTCGACATTAAAAGAAGAAAAAGCGGCGGTACTTGATAGGTTCAAAGTCGCATTAACTAATTGGGAGACCAAAGGCGGCGATGCTAAAGAGTTTCGTTTATATGCAAATGCAATAGACAGTAGCTCGGTTGATTTGTCTGATACGAGCACGGCTTGGTTAACAATAAAAGAATGGCTTGGCTCCAAAGAAGGAGGTTTGTTATGGTTAGCGAATATCATTAAATTCTTAACTTCGCTTTTCATTGTGTATTTATTGTCTTTATTAGCCGGTAAAATAACGGATGCGATATTATCTCGCAGCAAAACGGCTTCCCAGCTATTAAAAACATTTATCCAAACATCCATTCGCCGTGTGATATTAGGTATCGGCTTTTTAGTCTCGTTAAGTTTGTTAGAAATTAATGTTGGACCTGTGTTGGCGCTTATTGGTGCGGCAGGTTTAGTAATAGGTTTAGCATTGCAAAGTACGTTAAGTAATTTCGCTAGCGGTATGTTGATACTTATTTATCGACCTTATGATATCGGTGATGTTATTGAAATTGATGGCGTTACAGGCTTTGTTCATTCAATGACACTACTCTCTACTGCAATTAAAACCTATGATAACCAGCATTTAATTGTTCCTAATAACAATGTTTGGGGCAATACCATAATCAATATCACAGGAAGTAAAACAAGGCGTGTTGATTTAGTTTTCGGTATTGGTTATGGCGATGACATGGCTAAAGCGCAAGCAATTATGGAACAAGTACTTAGCGAACATGAATTAGTGCTACCAAATCCTAAACCGCTTGTGAAAGTACATGAATTAGGTGATTCATCCGTTAATTTTGTTTGTCGCCCTTGGGTAAAGACTGAAGATTATTGGGATGTTTTTTGGGATATTACTCGTCAAGTGAAAGAGCAATTTGATTTACAAGGTATTACTATTCCTTTCCCTCAAAGAGATGTACATTTACATCAATTACCAACAGTTGATTAACTTAATGTTGAATATAATGCGCTTACTTTTTACCTTAGTACTTAGTTTGTGGGAAGTGAATTGTTTAGCGCAAGAAAATGATATTGAGCCAGTTCATTATGCTTATTCCAATTACTTGGGTAATGGTGTCTATCGTACTACGGGCCAAGATGTCACATTAATTAACCTGCCGTTTTCTTTTGAACTGTTTAACAATGAAAATACTACCTATTCCTTAAGAACTCCTGTTTCATTTGGTTTTTTTAACTTCGATTTAGATGATATTCCAGAGCTCGATTTCCCTGATGGTGTAGGTACCATGACCTTTACTCCTGGTATTCAGTTTGATTATCAGTATTCAGAGCAATTGGTGATAGAGAGTTATGTTGATTTAGGTTACGCAAGAAACTTTACGACAGACAGAGATGTACTAGTACATTCCATGGGAATATCTAGTTTATATTCTTTTACCCTAGGGGAGTATGACTCTATTTGGGCTTCTCGTGTTTATTATGCTGCTTATAATGGTCAAAGTTATGATGCAGAAGATGCGTATGCTGCGATACAAATAGGTATTGATACTGGCTTACCTGTTAAATATGAACTACTCGGTTATAAATTTCAGCCAAGGGTGTTTGCCGGCGCCTTTTGGTATTTTAGCGAGGTAGATTTTGACTTACCTTTTGTGACTACGGTAAAAAGTGAGGAAGAGAGCAAAGTTTCACTTTCCAATAGTTTTGAACTGGGGCTAACGTTGAAATTTGATAAAAAGATTGGTTACTCTTGGGCAGGAATTGAAACATTAGGCATTAGCTATCGTTTTAGTGAAAATATTAATGCCGTACGTTTTTTATTTAGTTTCCCAATTTAAACACTGTAAGTAGAGTTGTTAAGCACAGGGTGTTTAACACCCAAGCTACATTGAGTTATTAAAGCTTAGGGATACGTATTTTCTTTTCTTCACTCTGACGGTAAATGATCAGGGTTTTGCCAATCACTTGGATCTTAGTGGCATTAGTTTCACGACAAATTGCATCAACGATTAGCCCTTTGGTTTCTCTGTCATCAGTAGGGATTTTCACTTTGATCAGCTCGTGGTGATTAAGCGCGTAATCTATTTCAGCGACAACGGCTTCAGTTAAACCGTTACTGCCTAATAGCACAACAGGTTTAAGAGAGTGAGCAACACCTTTTAGGTGCTGAATTTGCTTTTTATTTAGATTCATTACAATTTTCGATAGTGGTTAACTTGAATTAACGCTATTTTACCCTTATCTATCAGTTAATATCCATTAATAGTCGAAAAAACTACTAAAACATGGCAAAGAAAAAACATACCGCCAGCTCTCAACGCTGGTTAGATGAACATTTTGAAGATGAGTACGTTAAAAAAGCTAAAAAGCTTGGCTTAAGATCTCGTGCTGTTTTTAAAATCGAAGAAATTAATAATAAAGATAAATTAATTAAACCAGGCATGAAGGTTGTTGATTTAGGCGCTGCTCCCGGTGGTTGGTCAGAGTATGCTGTTAAAGCGGTAGGAGATAATGGACAAGTTGTTGCTTGTGATATTTTACCTATGGACGCTATTGCTGGAGTTGACTTTTTAGAAGGTGATTTCAGAGAAGAAGCGGTACTGAATGCATTACTAACCCGTATTAATGGTAAAAATATTGATGTGGTGATGTCTGATATGGCGGCCAATATGACAGGCAACGAAAGTGCTGATTCTGCACGTAGTATGTATCTGGTTGAACTAGCATTAGACATGTGTCACCAAGTATTAAAGCCAAATGGCGCTTTTGTGGTAAAAGTTTTTCAAGGGGCAGGGTTTGAAGAATTTATGAAAGCGGTACGTGCAGTATTTAAAACAGTTAAAACTCGTAAACCCGAATCATCTCGAGCTCGCTCACGTGAGGTTTATTTGGTAGCTACAGGTTTTAAAGGATAGTAATGAGTAATAATTCAGCTTTTATTTTTTTAAGTTGTTACTAGTTGTAAACACCGACTAAAGTTAATTAGCGACTGGGCTTGAATTGTAGTAAATTAGGCACAATAACGTATAACAGTTTTGTTTTTATAAATTTATTAAACCCAAAGAGGTCATTAAGTTGAGCGATATGGCAAAAAATCTTATTTTATGGTTAGTAATAGCTGTTGTTTTAATGTCTGTTTTTCAGAGTTTTTCTCCTAATACAGCCAATGAACAACAAATGGACTATACACGTTTTATCACCGATGTTCGTCAAGGACAGATCCGTGATGCAAACGTTGACAGAAACGGAGTTATTACCGGTGAAAAGCGTAGTGGTGAAGCATACACTACGACGATTCCAGGCGGTTATGACCGTGATTTAATTAATGACTTGGTGAAACAAGGTGTTCGTGCACAAGGTAAATTACCTGAAGAAACGAGCTTCCTAACCACTATATTCGTTTCTTGGTTCCCAATGATTTTGTTAATTGGTGTTTGGATTTTCTTCATGCGCCAAATGCAAGGTGGTGGTGGAAAAGGCGCGATGTCTTTTGGTAAATCTAAAGCGCGCCAGTTAAGTGAAGATCAAATTAAAACAACGTTTGCAGATGTTGCAGGTTGTGATGAAGCAAAAGAAGAAGTTTCAGAGCTTGTTGATTACTTAAGAGAGCCGACTAAATTCCAAAAACTTGGTGGACGTATACCATCAGGTATATTACTTGTTGGTCAGCCGGGTACAGGTAAAACATTATTAGCTAAAGCTATTGCTGGTGAAGCTAAAGTGCCATTCTTCACAATTTCTGGTTCAGATTTTGTTGAAATGTTTGTTGGTGTTGGTGCATCACGAGTGCGCGATATGTTTGAGCAAGCTAAAAAGTCAGCGCCATGTATTATCTTTATCGATGAAATCGATGCCGTAGGTCGCCAACGTGGTGCTGGTATGGGTGGTGGTCATGATGAGCGTGAGCAAACATTGAACCAAATGCTAGTTGAGATGGATGGTTTTGAAGGTAATGAAGGCGTTATTGTTATTGCTGCAACTAACCGTCCTGACGTATTAGACCCTGCACTATTACGCCCGGGTCGATTTGACCGTCAAGTAACCGTTGGTTTACCTGATATTCGTGGTCGTGAGCAAATTTTAAAAGTTCATATGCGTAAAGTACCGCTAGGTGATGATGTTAAAGCCTCTGTTATTGCCCGTGGTACCCCTGGTTTCTCAGGTGCTGACTTAGCTAACCTAGTCAACGAAGCTGCTTTATTTGCGGCACGTACATCTCGCCGTACCGTAGGTATGAGTGAGTTTGATAAAGCTAAAGATAAGATTATGATGGGCTCAGAACGTAAGTCTATGGTAATGAATGAAGCCGAGAAAGAAATGACTGCATACCATGAAGCAGGTCATGCAATTGTTGGTCGTTTAGTACCAGATCATGATCCGGTTTATAAAGTTAGTATTATTCCTCGTGGTCGTGCTCTTGGTGTCACAATGTATTTGCCTGAGCAAGATAGATTTAGTCATTCAAAACAGCATTTAGAAAGTAATATTTCCTCTTTATATGGTGGTCGTATTGCCGAAGATGTCATTTACGGTAGTGATAAAGTCTCTACAGGCGCTTCTAATGATATTGAACGCGCTACTGATATTGCGCGTAAAATGGTAACTCAGTGGGGCTTATCAGATATGGGACCAATGCTTTTTGCTGAAGAAGAAGGCGAAGTGTTTTTAGGTCGCACCTCTGCTAAATCACTACATATGTCAGATGAAACGGCTAAATCTATTGATGAAGAAATTAAATCAGTTATCGACAGAAACTATCAACGTGCTGAAAAGCTAATCAAAGATAATATGGATGTTTTACATGCCATGAAAGATGCGTTGATGAAGTATGAAACTATTGATGCCTTACAAATTGATGACTTAATGGCAAGAGTTGAAGTAAGAAAACCTTCAGATTGGGATGATAGCGATTCAAGCTCAAATTCTGATTCTACTAAAGGTGGCGCAGCTAAGAAGTCTGCAGAAGCTGATGTAGCTCCTAACCCAGACTTAAGTGAGCCAAGTAGTGATACGCCAACTAAATAGTTAATTAATTAACAAATGATCAGCCTCGCGGTTTACTGGTAAATTGGTAAACCGCGAGGCTTTGTTTTATCTATAACATTATTACTATAAAAGCATGATAATCGAAAATTTTGATAAACATATAAAACAAGTAAAAGTTATGGGGATTTTAAATGCCACCCCTGATTCTTTTTCTGATGGCGGAAAATTCAACACTTTTGAAAATGCATTAAAACAAGTTGAGTTAATGATAGAAAACGGCGCAGATATCATTGATATTGGCGGTGAGTCAACTCGACCTGGAGCCGCTGAAGTTAGTGAAAAAGATGAAATAACCCGTGTCATCCCGCTGCTAAAAGCCATCAAATCTCGATTTAATGTAGAAGTTTCAATTGATACAAGTAAAGCGGGTGTAATGAGTGAGGCAATCGAGCATGGCGCAGATTTAATCAATGATGTTCGCGCATTACAAAACCAAGGCTGTTTGGATGTGATTGCGAAAAGTGATGTTCATGTATGCTTGATGCACATGCAAGGTATGCCTAGAACGATGCAAGAAAAGCCACACTATGACGATATTATTGATGATATACTTAACTTTTTTAAGCAGCGTCTCGAAAGCTGTGAAAATAAAGGGATTGATAGACAGCGTTTGATTTTAGACCCAGGATTTGGTTTTGGCAAAAATTTAGCACATAATTATGAGCTGCTTGCGAAACTTTCTCAATTTTCAATACTTAATTTACCGGTATTAGCTGGTATTTCTCGAAAATCAATGCTTGGTAACTTGCTAAATCGTGATGTTGAACACCGCCTGTCAGGAAGCATAACAACTGCCATTCTAGCGATACAGCAAGGAGCCAGTATAATACGTGTCCATGATGTACCTGAAACAGTAGATGCAATCAAAGTTTTAACAACCGTTGCTCAATATTAATTAATGTCAGCAATGAGTCGCTAGTGTTTTACTAGCAATATAACTATTTAAAAAATATAGATTTAAGGAAAAAGAATGTCTAATCGTAAATATTTTGGTACTGATGGTGTACGAGGCTTAGTGGGTAAAGCGCCTATTACACCTGAGTTTGTAATGAAGCTTGGTTATGCTGCAGGTAAAGTATTGGCGGCGCAAGGTACAAAAAAAGTACTGATTGGTAAAGACACACGTATTTCAGGCTATATGCTTGAATCAGCATTAGAAGCAGGTTTCTCTGCTGCAGGTATTGATATTGGTTTATTAGGACCTATGCCGACACCAGGGATTGCTTATTTAACGAAAACATTTCGCGCGGAAGCAGGCATAGTCATTAGTGCCTCTCATAATCCTTATTATGATAATGGCATTAAGTTTTTTTCCCAAGATGGACAAAAATTACCTGATGAGGTTGAGTTAGCGATAGAAGCAGAATTAGATAAGCCTATGGGTTGTGTTGATTCTTCGAAACTTGGTAAAGCAAGCCGAATACAAGATGCTGCAGGTCGATATATCGAGTTTTGTAAGAGTAACTTTCCAAGCCAATTATCGTTACAAGGTCTAACTTTAGTGGTTGATTGTGCACATGGGGCGACGTACCACATAGCACCAGATGTTTTTCGTGAGTTAGGTGCTACAGTGATTGAAGTTGGAACATCGCCAAATGGTTTGAACATTAATGACAACTGTGGCGCAACTTCAATGCAAACAGTAAAAGAAGCCGTTATTGAGCATCAAGCTGATTTAGGTATTGCCCTTGATGGTGATGGTGATCGCTTAATGATGGTTGATCATACTGGTTATGTTATCGATGGTGATGAAGCTGTTTATATTATTGCGTGTAATGATTTAAAAAGTGGCAACCTACACGGCGGCGTGGTTGGTACTTTAATGAGTAATATGGGATTAGAGTTAGCACTTGAAAAGCTAGATATCCCTTTTGCTCGTAGTAATGTGGGCGACAGATATGTAATGGAAATGCTAAGAGAAAAAGGTTGGCAGTTAGGCGCTGAAAACTCTGGTCATATCATTAACTTAAACCATACATCAACGGGCGACGGTATCATCGCTGCACTGAATATATTAACGGCTGTTTGCCAGCAAGAAAAGTCACTTTTAGCGTTGCGCCAAGGTATGACAATGCTACCGCAAATATTAGTTAATGTGCGCTTTGCCGGCGACTCAGACCCTATTAATGCTGCCAGTGTGCAAGCATCTGTAGACAAGGTGAATGGTCAATTAACCGGCCGAGGTAGAGTTTTATTAAGAAAGTCCGGAACTGAGCCATTAATCCGCGTTATGGTGGAAGGTCCAGACTTGGAAGAAGTTACTAGTCTAGCTAACGAAATAGCCGATGCTGTAAAATTAGCAAGCAACTAGAATATAATGATTAAATTAACAACAAGCAGTTGGTATATTTAACTCAAAAGCATGAGTTTTTAACTTATTACTTGTAAGTTATTCTCAGGTTAGTTAATATCTCGCGGCTTCATTTTGCAATGTGTTAAAAATGGATAGGGGAACAATAAATGGCTAGACGCGCAATCGTTGCTGCTAACTGGAAAATGAATGGTGATTTTGCGTTAGTGAACACCATGGTTACAGGTTTCTCAAGCCTGAATTTACAAGACAATGTTAACGTAGTTATTTGTCCAAGTTCTCCTTATTTATCTGTCTTTGCCAATGAGCTGAAAAGTAAAAAGCTCAGCCCTGCAATAAGTATTGGCGCACAAAATGTCAGTGAACATGAAAGTGGTGCATATACTGGTGAAATTTCAACACAAATGTTGCAGGAATTATCAGTAGAATTTGTTATCATAGGTCACTCTGAGCGAAGAAGTTACTATAAAGAAACATCTACGCAAGTTGCACATAAAGTGAAGGCCGCGCTTGAGTCTGGTTTAACACCCATACTATGTATCGGTGAGAGTGAGGCAGAGCGAGCGACAGAGCAAACAGAAACTGTACTTGCTTCGCAATTACAACCAGTAATTGATGAAATAGGTATTGAAAAATTTATTGATGTTGTTATTGCTTATGAGCCTGTATGGGCCATAGGAACAGGCAAAACAGCATCAAGTGAGATGGCACAAGAAACACATCAATTTATTCGCCAGTTTCTAGCGCAAGCTAATGAAAGTGTCGCGGGTAAAGTGCCTTTGTTATACGGTGGCAGCGTAAATGCGTCAAACTGTGATGAATTATTTGCACAAGCTGATATAGACGGTGGTCTTATTGGTGGTGCTAGTTTACAAGTTGAGCAATTTAAAGTTATTTGCTCAGCAGCGAAAGGAAAGTAAAAATGTTGTATCAAGTTTTAATTATAGCCTATGTTCTTATTGCTTTAGCACTTATCGGCTTAGTGTTAATTCAGCAAGGTAAGGGCGCAGACATGGGCGCATCTTTTGGTGCAGGTTCATCTGCCACAGTATTCGGCTCAGGTGGTTCAGGTAATTTCTTAACCAAAACGACCACATGGTTAGCAATTGCTTTTTTTGTGATCAGTCTAGTATTAGGAAATTTAACGGCTAACCGTACTAAAGCTGTTGATGAATGGAATGACTTAAGCACTCCAGTAAGTGAGCAATCTATTGCCACTGATGCTATTCCTGATGAAAGCGCTGAGCCAAAATCAATTACTAGTGAAAATAGTGACGTTCCTGCTGCTGATGCTCCTGCTGCAGAAGATGATAGCGACGTACCAAACTAATTAATTTAGCTTATTTACCTCAAAATAAGCACGAAAAGATAAATCATATAGTTTAGTATTGCGCGGTTGTGGCGGAATTGGTAGACGCGTTAGCTTGAGGGGCTAATGACTTAGGTCGTGGGGGTTCAAGTCCCCCCAACCGCACCACTAAATTATACAAAAAAATTTTAAAGGCTGATTCATCATGAATCAGCCTTTTTTCGTTTGGCTTCTAACGGGTTGCCAATATCTCCTGGTGTTTATATTCTGTTTGTATTGAATTTCGATAAATTTATATATTAAACCTGATATGCTAGTTAATCAGCTGTCTTTGAAATAATCATCAAACCATCAAATAAATGTAATTAAGCTAGCCGTTTTTAATATTCATGAAAGTATCAAATAATCGTCGCGTTAAAACATAAATGCAGTAGGTAAATACGCCGCTAATATTTGTGTTGATCAACAGGCTTTACGAGAGCTAACACTTAGCCTTACTAAGCCTTTTCATTTAATAGGTGGTGCTGATATTGCCAAAGAGCTTGATGCTAAAAGAGCAATAAAACAAGGGGGCATATTAGCTAGTCAGCTTTAGAGCTGAAGACTAATAAACTTCATTGCAGAAGGCACTATTAGCTCAGCTCTAAACACATACAACTTGCATCATTATTAAGCCTTTATGATTGGTTATCAGCAACCGTTAATCCGCTTTAGCTGATAACATACAAAGCTGATCACCATAATAATTATTGCTGTAGTTACAGCTTACAGCGCGTTTAGTTTCAGCTTCAATATGTAATAAGGCTTTAATGTTATTGATAATATTTTTCATTTTATTCTCCACTTGTTGTTTAAGTGTTTATATGATGCCAAAACACTATTGTTCAGTAAATTTAATAAAACAGATATCAATGTTCATTATAATTAAACTATACTTTTTGCTCGCTGCATTTCTTTTGTAACTGTACTGTGAAGATTTCTTTTAATGTTGTTACTTCATTTGTCCTTACATAGTTAGGTCTGATGATAAAAGATATGGTTCGATGTGGTCCTGGCTCGTTAAGGTGTACAGCACTTAATTCAGATTCATTATAAATTAACTGATCTAGGGACATATGCGGCACGATAGTCGTGCCTAATTTACCTGCCACCATTTGAATCAAGGTATGTAAACTGGCAGAATCAAAGTCAGAATCTTGCATTTTACCTTGTAACTTACATGCTGCTAATGCGTGCTCTTTTAGGCAGTGTCCATGCTTTAATAACATGAGTTTTTCAAGCTCCAATTCATCACTAGTAATGCCTTGAATTTTCTTAGGGCACTCATCTTTATGACAAACCCAGTAAAAATCTTCATGCCAAAAATCAAAACTCATTAAACCTTCAATAGGATAGGGTAAGGCGAGTATTGCTGCGTCTATATTGCCTGTTCTGACCATATCAACCAAAACATGCGACTGCTCTTCAATAATTTTCAATTTAAAATTGGGATATTGCTTTCTTACTTCAGGTAGCACTTTAGGTAAAAGGTAAGGACCAATAGTTGGAATAACCCCAATAGTCATTGGGCTTGAGAAAGAATGATGATTCGCAAGTGATATTTGAATAAGCTCATCTAATTCGAGTTTAACCCTTTTAGCTTTGTTCAGGATTAACTGACCTTGAGTTGTCACCAATACTTGCTTGTTATTCCGCTCAAAGATAGTGATGCCTAATTGTTTTTCAAGCTCATTAATGGCGGTGCTTAATGTCGATTGTGATACATTGCAAGCTTCAGAAGCCTTTTTAAAGTGCAGAGTTTTTTCTATTTCTAACGCATAGTGCAGTTGCTTTAATGAGATCATAATTTTTAACGATAGGATTTATTGAATATAGTTCACATATTAATAGACTTTTTAGAATATTACATGATGACAAGTTCACGTATGGCGATGAAAGACTGTTTATTAAATATTTTATATAAATTAAGTTGTTGTTATTTAAGTGTTTTGTTTGTGATTCTTTGGCTTTAATTCTGATGATTTAATTTATTGAACATTATCTTCAACGGAATCAATTATCTAAATGTATTTTTTATCTTTATCTTTACCTTTATAAAGAACTAAAACACTTGAGAGAGGAATCGATAATGTTAAAGAAAACACTTCCGATTGTTAGCGCAATTTCATTTGCTCTAACATCAGCGTTAGTATCAGCTTCTGCGTTTTCTGTAGAAGCGGCAAAAACCAATCAATTTTGGTGGCCTGAACAATTAAACCTTAGCCCATTACGTCAACATGGGGCAGAATCAAATCCTTACGGTAATGAATTTAATTATGCTAAAGCATTTGCAACAGTCGATTTAGCGGCACTTAAAAAAGACATTCAAACCACGCTGACTGACTCAAAAGCATGGTGGCCAGCAGATTGGGGACACTATGGTCCGTTAATGATCCGCATGGCGTGGCACAGTGCAGGTGTATACAGAGTGCATGATGGACGCGGTGGTGCATCAGGTGGCCAACAGCGTTTTGACCCACTTAATAGCTGGCCTGATAATGCCAACTTAGACAAAGCACGTCGCTTATTATGGCCAGTAAAGCAAAAGTATGGTCGTCAAATCTCTTGGGCAGATTTAATGGTGCTTGCTGGTAATGTTGCACTTGAATCCATGGGTTTTAAAACTTTCGGTTTTGCCGGTGGACGCAGTGATGATTGGGAGCCAGATCTTGTCTACTGGGGACCTGAAACTAATATGTTGTCTGACAAACGTCGTGACAAAAAAGGGAAATTAAAAGGGCCACTTGCAGCTGTTGAAATGGGCTTGATTTATGTCAATCCTGAAGGCCCTCATGGTAAGCCAGACCCTCTTTTAGCCGCTAAAGATATTAGAATGTCGTTTGGTCGTATGGCAATGAATGATGAAGAAATTGTTGCTTTAATTGCTGGCGGTCATACCTTAGGTAAAGCACATGGTGCTAAAAGCCCTAAAGATTGTGTTGGTGCAGAGCCAGCTGCTGAAAAAATTGAAGCACAAGGTTTAGGTTGGAAAAATACATGTGGTAGCGGTGTTGGTGCTAACACAATCACCAGTGGTTTAGAAGGCGCTTGGACAGTAACGCCAACGCAATGGTCATCTAACTATTTAGACAATCTTATGAACTTTAATTGGGTATTAACAAAAAGCCCAGCGGGTGCAAAGCAATGGGTTCCTGATAATAAGGCGGCAGCTAATTTAGTACCTGATGCTCATATTCCTAATAAACGCCATGCGCCAATTATGTTTACAACGGATATAGCATTAAAAGAAGATCCAAGCTTTAGAAAAGTTGTTGAACGCTTTAGAGCTGATCCAAAAGAGTTTGATAAAGCCTTTGGTAAAGCTTGGTTTAAGCTGACGCACCGTGACATGGGACCTCGTGCTCGTTATGTAGGCTCAGAAATACCAAGTGAAATTCTTTCATGGCAAGATCCTATTCCAGCTGTTAAGCATAAGTTAGTGACTAGTAAAGATATTGCTCAACTTAAAAAGCAAATTTTAAGCTCTGGTTTAACAACTTCTGAGTTAGTAAGAACAGCTTGGGCAGCAGGCTCTAGTCATCGTGTTACTGATATGCGCGGTGGTGCTAACGGTGCTCGACTTAATCTAGCGCCACAAAATAACTGGGCAGTAAATAACCCTAAAGAGTTAACTAAAGTATTAGCTAAACTTGAAGCCATTCAAACTAAATACAATAAAAAGTCATCTAAAAAGCAAGTTTCTTTAGCTGATGTGATTGTATTAGGTGGTGCTGCAGCGATTGAAAGTTCGGCGAAAAAAGCGGGTTATAAAGTTAGCGTACCTTTTGTAGCAGGCCGTGCGGATGCTACTCAAGCACAAACTGACGTGCAATCATTTAATTATTTAAAACCAAAAGCAGATGGTTTTAGAAATTTCTATAGTGAAAAAAGTTATATGTCACCAGCAGAAATGCTAGTCGATAAAGCCAATACTCTTGGTTTAAATGTACCTGAAATGACAGTGTTAGTGGGCGGTATGCGTGCCCTTGATGCCAACTTTGATGGTTCATCATATGGTGTATTCACTAGCCAGCCAGGTGTATTAACCAATGACTTCTTTGTAAACTTATTAGATATGTCTACGGTTTGGACGAAAGATGCTAACACAGCTGGTATTTATCAAGGCCATGATCGTGCTTCTGGTAAACTTAAGTGGCAAGCAACACCGGTTGATTTAATCTTTGGCTCTAGCTCTGAATTAAGAGCTATCGCAGAAGTTTACGCTTCAGATGATGCTAAAGATAAGTTTGTTAATGACTTTATTGCCGCATGGGTTAAAGTTATGCAGCTTGACCGTTTTGACTTAAAGTAAGCTGATTTATTATAATTTAGCGCATAATCAAAATTAAAAGGCTAATTTTGCACGGTACAAAATTAGCCTTTAAACCACATTTATAATGTGAGTGCTTTTTTAATCCCGGCACCATAGGCAGGGTCTGCAGCAGTACAATGTTTAATATGCCTTTGTTTTATTTCATCAGGCACACTCGCCATTGAACCAGCGGTGTTATCAAATAAGGCCTGTTGTTGCTCAGCTGTCATCAGTCTAAATAAGTCACCCGCTTGAGAGAAGTAATCATCGTCTTCTCGATGATCCCAATGATCGGCATAACCTTGTAAATCAAGTGGTGGCTCTGAAAAATCAGGTTGCTCAGCCCATTCTCCTTGGCTGTTTGGCTCATAACCTATGGTTGCCCCTTGATTACCGTCGATTCGCATTTGACCATCTCTATGATAACTATGCACAGGGCAACGAGGAGCATTAACAGGTATATGATTATGATTAACACCTAACCGATAACGCTGGGCATCACCGTATGAAAATAATCTACCCTGGAGCATTTTATCTGGTGAAAAGCTAATGCCAGGGACAACACTTGCCGGATTGAAAGCTGATTGCTCAACATCAGCAAAGAAGTTTTCCGGATTACGATTTAACTCCATCACACCAACATCAATTAATGGGTAATCAGCATGTGGCCATATTTTGGTTAAATCAAACGGGTTGTATGCAACTTTATTGGCATCAGCTTCAGGCATGATTTGTACTTTTAAATCCCATTTTGGAAAATCATTGTTTTCAATAGATTCAAATAAATCTTTTTGATGACTTTCTCTGTCTTTACCTACAACAGCTTCTGCCTCAGCATCTGTAAGGTTTTTAATACCCTGTTGTGATTTTAAATGGAATTTAACCCAAAAGCGTTCGTTATCGGCATTAATAAAGCTAAAAGTATGGCTACCAAAACCATGCATATGACGATAAGTGGCAGGAATACCCCTATCGCTCATTACAATCGTTATTTGGTGTAATGCCTCAGGTAAGGATGTCCAAAAATCCCAGTTATTAGTGGCACTACGCATATTGGTTTTAGGATCACGTTTTACCGCATGATTTAAGTCAGGAAACTTTAATGGATCACGCAAAAAGAAAACGGGTGTATTATTGCCAACTAAATCCCAATTACCTTCTTCGGTATAAAATTTAACAGCAAAGCCACGAATGTCACGTTCAGCATCAGCTGCGCCGCGTTCACCGGCAACTGTGGTAAAGCGAGTAAATAACTCTGTCTCTTTACCTATTTCGGAGAAAATTTTTGCACGAGTATATTTACTAATGTCATGGGTAACCGTAAATTTTCCAAAGGCACCTGAGCCTTTAGCGTGCATACGCCTTTCTGGTATTACCTCTCGGTCAAAGTGAGCAAGTTTTTCTAGAAACCAAACATCTTGTAATAATTGCGGTCCTCTTGCGCCAGCTGTCATAACATTTTGATTATCTGCTACGGGACAACCTGCGGCTGTGGTAAGTGCTTTCTTAGTCATGATATTACCTCAAGATTATTGAATAATTTAATGATAAATAAACCTCAACTAATTCTAGTTCATAATGACTAAACCCTCATTGATATCGCTCAAATTTTAACGTTAATAGTGAAATCAAAGTGATTTAGCAAAACACCATTTGGATTTGATTCAATTGAGTCGACATTGCCGATAACAGCAACAACATAGTACTTCAATAGTAGTTAGCCACCGAAAAGGTGAATATTTCCCCATATTAATACAACATATAGCGCTATAGCTGTATGGAGGAATGGTTATTTGTGAGTATTAGAGGAATTGTCTCGTTTAGGAAATGAAAGCGCATTAGGCTTCTATGTTAAAAGGCATTAGGGGGACACGGATATATTCCAGTATTGCACTACTTTATTTTTACTCAGTAAAATAGGAAGCTCAGTTGATTCAACTTGGTATTATTTTGAGAGTTCAGTAAAATAGTATGTCTTTAACAACTTTGTAAAGGTTAGTGATGAAACGCGTTGTATTATATATTTCAGATAAATGCCCCCATTGCCGTGAAGCTCAAAAATACTTGGATGATAATGGTATTAAATACAGGCTAACTAATGCAAAAATGCAGCGTGGTAGAAAAGAGCTTGATGCTATAGGAGCTCGTTCTGTACCAGCCCTGAAAATTGGCAATGAGATTATGATTGGTTGGAATCTAAAAACTTTTAAAAAGCTCTATGGTGCAGGATAAGAAGAAAGTTTACTTAATTAAAATTGTGACTAGTAAGTAGACACACACTTAGTGTATTGGTATTGGGCTTTTGATCTACTAGATTTTCCAAAATTTAAACTTACTCCAAACGTAAGAAGTTGATATTTATTCTTCCCTTGTAATCTAAATTTCAAATTGATAATGGGTTTAGGTGAATGATAAATTGATACTGAACGATCAGCGAAATATTCATCTAACATTTTTACTTTCTTTATTGAGAGCACAAAAATAGAGGCTATACTGAAGAAAAGTAATATCTTTATTGTTGGGATCTGTTCATGGAAGAAATGAGTAATAAATTTGTTGCCCGCCAAGCTATTTTTGACCATCAAAAGAACACCTATGCGTATGAACTTTTATTTCGCAATAATAGTGAAAATATAGATATTCAACCCAAACCAGAGCAAGCCACTTCACAAGTGATATTACAAAATCATATCTTTGGTGATTTAAACAATTTATGCTCACAAAAAAAAGCGTTTATCAATTTTGATGAGCAATCGTTATTAAAAGAAATCCCGTTAGTTTTAGACCGAAATACTGTTATTTTGGAGCTGTTGGAAACGATTAATGTTACCCCAGATGTTATTAAAGTTGTCTCGTCTTTATATCATAAAGGTTATACCTTAGCGCTTGATGACTATGATTTCTCTCCAAAGTGGGAGAAATTATTCCCCTACATCTCTATCATTAAGGTAGATAGAGAAGATATCAGTTTTGAGCAAATTGTCGCTTTAAAAAATAGTCAATTTGTTAGTGATAAAAACATTAAAATTGTTGTTGAACGTATTGAAACTCATGAGCAATTTAAGATGTTAATTCAAATTGGTATTGATTACTTTCAAGGTTACTTTTTTCACAAACCCGAGTTAAATGTCGGTCATTTTATCAAACCCATTAAGCTTAATTTACTGCAGTTATTCGCTGAAGTATTCAAGAGTGATTTAGACTTTAATAACTTATCCGAAATCATTTCTCAGGATGTAAGCTTGATGAGTGGTGTTCTCAAATTAGTTAATTTAGAAACAGAAAAGAATAGGGTAGAAATCAGCTCAATTAAACAAGCGGTTACCTATTTAGGCGCAGATAAGATAAAACAATTTATCGCTATCATCGCTATGTCTAATTTATCATCAGGTAGTAATAGTGAACTGTTAAGGGAGTCTTTAGTACGCGGTAAAATGATGGAGTACATCTCATTTTCTCCGGCCTTTTTAAACATAAGAGGACTCGCTTTTATTACCGGTGTTATGAGTCATATAGGAGCAATATTAAATTGCTCTACCGAGCAGATCATCATGGATTTACCATTAGCAGAGGAAATCAAAATAGCTTTGGTTGCTAAAAAAGGCATGCTTTATGATGCGCTTGAGATAGTAAAATATTATGAGTTCTCAGAAGATAAAAAAGAAAATTGCTCTATTATGGCCAAGTACGATATTTCTGAAGAGGCTTTACTGATGTTTTATCACGATGCACTGAAGTGGTGTTGCGCAACTTGTCCCTAAACTGTTGTGGCTCAATGTTGATTATACATTTTAAAATGACAGGGCATTACTAAACCTGATAGGCAGCAATAAGGTTATTACTGCCATTGGTATTTTACACCTTAATGCTGACTATACCACGTTGCGGACATTAGCTTTAACTTCTAACGGTGATTCGGATTAGAATTTGTATAGATAACTACCTCATAACCAAATTTGGCCGTATGGTTGATGTTTTTGTTAATATCATGTGTTATGCCATTAAAGTTATCACTTTAGTGGTTGAGACCACCCCCTGTTCCCCTGACAAAATATCTACTTTATTCGTAGAAAATACAGACATAAAAGTAATTGTCCCGTACGATAGTATTCTCTCATACTAGGGAAGTTAGATACAAAAATGAATAACATACAGCCTTTACCCAATAATTCCCAAAATAGTAATCAACAAGGAATTACTGAAATTCCGGTTAAAGCATCTGATAATAAAGAACTAGCTTTGAAGGGACGCTTTGTTGTTATTGTTTCATTTTTAACGGTCATACATACATTGGGGTATATCAAACTAGATAAACTTCCCTTTATTGGCGGAAGTGTAAATGGGAGTAATCCTAATAATGTAACAGTAATTTTATTAATAGTATTAGCTTATGCTATTTATAAATACTGGGTTTATAAAAGGGTTGCAGAACTAGATAGTTCGGCTGATGTTTTTAGCAAGGAAATAAGACATAAACTTATTCTTAATAAATATAAAAAGATTTACGATAGTGCCTATAAATACTTATTAGCAAACGGAAGTACTGATGGGTTTAAACCCAAATTAGTATCACCTGATAAAATATTTAATTCTGATGGTTATACCCGAGACTATGTTTCGCCTTATAGTATTAGTTATTGGTATGTAACAACTATAGAGATAGAAGAACCAGATAAAAAGTATCTGAGAGCATTAGAGAGTAGCGATAGAAAAATTAAAGTTAGAGTTCATTGCGCTACAGGTTTTAAACTAAAAGTTAAGGAAGGCACTAAATCAACACAAACCAGTTTACATACACCATTTAACTTATCAATCGAAGAGTATCTAAGTTTAAAACGTAAATCTGATTTACTGGCGTATATATTACTTCCCGACTTCTTAGAGAAAGTCGCCCCTTTTATAGCTGCTGCAGTAGCCTTCGCTATCGGTGGATATACAATAGTGTTCTAGCCTTAGTAGGGAACTAAAAATAAAAAATTATGTTTCCTATTAAGATCAAGCAACTGAAATATCTAATTGAAGTAGCTAACCAATTTTTGCAACGAATTTTTTTCATTATTTATTGAGGCGGGCTATTATTGCAAAATAAATGGCAAAACATTTAATAATGACTACTTTAGTGGTTTTTGAGACTTTAAAACTTGCTAAAACCAATTTACCAAATTGTATATTTATGTTTGAGCTACTAAGTCTAAAACTCAGTTATAATGAGTTAAAACCTGTCTATCGGTTAAATCGATACCAACTAACTTCAATTAACATTTAGTGTTTTATAAAATGAATTTAGTTTTCTTTTAGGAAGCTAAATTGACGAGGTATGCATCCCTTACACACGTGTGCCTCGTCATTCAATCCTTCTTTGTTTTTGATAGTTAAAACTAAAACTAAAACTAAAACTTAACTTATCACTTATAAACGCTCAAATAATGCTGCAATACCTTGTCCGCCGCCAATGCACATTGACACAACCGCATACCGACTGCCAGTTCTTTGTAGCTCATATAATGCTTTAACCGAAATCACCGAGCCTGTTGCGCCAATGGGGTGACCTAGTGATATCCCTGAGCCATTAGGATTTACCTTACTGGGGGCAATATTTAAATCCTTTACTACCGCCAATGCTTGTGCGGCAAAAGCTTCATTTATTTCCCAAACATCAATGTCTTCAACCGATAAGTTAGCTTTGTCTAATAAGGTTTTAATGGCAGGCACTGGGCCAATACCCATATATTTAGGCTCGACACCGGCAAAGGCATAATTAACGAGTTTAGCTATAGGTTTCAGGCCTTTAGCTTCTGCTACACTTTTTTCCATCATAATTAACGCGGCAGCGGCATCATTAATGCCTGAGGCATTTCCTGCGGTGACTGAGCCATCTTTTTTAAAAGCTGGACGTAATTTTGAAAAGTTTTCCGCTTTGGCGCCAAAGCGTACATGCTCATCTTGAGCAAAAATTGTTGTGCCTTTGCGAGTGGTTAACTCAACGGGTAATATTTGCTCGACAAAGCGCTTTTCATTAATGGCTATTTCAGCGCGCTTATGACTTTCAAGCGCTAGTGCATCTTGCTCTTCTCGAGATATTTGCCATTTTTCAGCAATATTTTCAGCGGTAATTCCCATATGAGTATCGTCAACAGGGCAGGTTAATGCACCTACCATAGGGTCAACCATATTGGTATCACCCATACGAATACCAAAACGTGCTTTAGGTACCCAATAGGGAGCTCGACTCATTGACTCAGCACCGCCAGCTACAGCTATGTCACAATCACCCAATAAAATGAGTTGTGCAGCAGAAACAATTGATTGTAAGCCTGAGCCACATAAACGATTGACAGTAACTGCAGGCGTTTCATTAGATAACCCGCCTTTTAATGCAGCTGAGCGACTCATGTACATATCTTTTCTATCGCTATGTGTAACACTGCCAATAACGCAATGTTGCACATCTTCACTATTAATATTTGCTCTTTGAACAGCTTCTTTAATTACTAAGCCAGCAAGATCTGTGGGGGCAATATCTTTTAAACTACCACCGTATTCACCAATGGCAGTACGTACAGCACTGACAACAACAACTTCTCTATTCGTCATGTTTATTCTCTTAAAATTTGAGTTTATTAAAATTGCATTTCTGGAACGTGATCAGGTACAACAAGTTCACCTGCAGTCAGTTTAATTATCTCTTCTACGCTAACGCCAGGAGCACGCTCTAATAAATGAAATTTCCCCGCTTTAATTTCCAGAAAAGCTAAATCGGTTAACACTTTTTTAATGCAGCCTTTGCCAGTAAGCGGTAGTGAGCAGTTAGTAAGTAACTTTGAGTCGCCATGTTTAGAGGCATGAGTCATGGTGACGATAATATTGTCAGCGCCAGCGACTAAATCCATCGCGCCACCCATGCCCTTAATTAGCTTACCGGGGATCATGTATGAGGCAATATTGCCATTTACATCTACTTCAAAAGCACCTAATACAGTTAAATCAACATGGCCACCGCGTATCATGGCGAATGATTCTGCTGAGTCAAAAACTGACGCGCCTGTAACCATAGTCACGGTTTGTTTACCGGCATTAATTAAGTCTGCGTCTATATCTTCTTCTGTTGGAAATTGTCCCATGCCAAGTAAACCATTTTCAGATTGCAACATCACTTCCATACCCGGTGGAACGAAGTTTGCCACTAACGTTGGGATACCTATGCCTAAGTTTACGTAATAACCATCTTTTAGTTCGCGGGCTACACGCTGTGCTATTTGATCTCTTGATAAAGCCATTGGTTAATCCTCCTGTTTAAGTGATGGACGAGTGGTACGTTGCTCGATACGTTTTTCAAACTGCCCTTGAATAAGGCGATTGACATAAATACCAGGGGTATGAATCTCATCTGGGTCTAATTCGCCCGGCTCAACAATTTCTTCCACTTCAACGACTGTGATTTTTCCAGCAGTAGCCGCCATAGGGTTAAAGTTTCTAGCGGTTTTTCTAAAGACTAAATTGCCATATTTATCCGCTTTCCATGCTTTGACTATGGCAAAGTCACTGGTTATTGCTTCTTCTAGAATGTAATCTCGACCGTTAAATTGTCGCTCGTCTTTTCCTTTAGCTACTAAGGTTCCGACCCCTGTGGCGGTATAAAAAGCTGGAATTCCTGCGCCACCAGCACGCATTTTTTCAGCCAAAGTTCCTTGTGGCGTTAATTCAACTTCTAACTCTCCAGACATCATTTGACGTTCAAATTCAGCATTCTCACCCACATAAGAGGCGATTATTTTTTTAATTTGACGATTAGGTAATAAAACCCCTAAACCAAAATCATCAACGCCACAGTTATTTGAAACTAGGGTCAGGCCTTTAGTTTCTTTACGTTTTATTTCGGCGATTAAATTTTCTGGTATTCCACATAAACCAAATCCACCTGAAATAATCGTCATGTTATCGGTCAAACCTGCCATTGCTTCTTCATAGCTTGACACTACTTTGTTAAATCCTGCCATTAGCATTCTTTTCACTATGCGTGAAAAGCCTCGTTGAAAAATGTAGGTTAAGCATTGACTAATTGATGTTATTTGTAAAATTGATTAATATTAATTATTGATAAATTTTTTAAATGAATTGATTGGTATGAATGTCACTATTAAACAAATACGAGCATTTTTAGCTGTAGTGGAAGTGAATAGTTTTGCCGAAGCTTGCGAGTTACTGCATATATCTCAACCTGCTTTGAGTATTTCTATCAAAAACCTTGAAGAAACTGTTGGTGGAAGCCTACTTACTCGCTCGACACGTAGTTTGTCTTTAACACCAGAAGGGGAGTTATTTGTTCCGGTTGCTAAACGTTTATTGAACGACTTTGACAATGCCTTTACTGATCTCAATGAGCTTTTTTCATTAAAGCGTGGCAGTTTAGCCTTAGCGGTGATGCCATCTTTTGCGAGTACTCATTTGCCTGAGCACTTACTTGCATTTACTGAGCAATACCCAGCGATTAAAGTGAAAGTTCATGATGTTATCGCAGAAAATGCTGTTGCTATGGTGCAAAGCGGTAAGGTTGAATTTGCTATTAGCTTTGACCCCGATGCCTCAAAAGATCTTAGTTTTGAGCCGTTGTTTTCAGATGAGTTTGTTTGTGCCTATCCTAAAACACATCCGCTAAATGAGATTACAGAGCTGACTTGGCAACATTTAATTCAATATCCTTATATTGCATTGCAACGCCCATCAAGTATGAGGAGCCTAATTGATGATAGCTTGGCGGAGCAGGGAATTTTTCTTAATGTCGATTTTGAAAGTAATCAGCTAGCGACAGTTGTTCAAATGATTAACACTGGCTTGGGGATCAGTGCAGTGCCATCTTTGTATAAGCAGCAATTAACTGCCTTAAACCTTGAATATAAAGCGCTATCTACTCCCAAAATACACAGGCATGTAGGTATTATTACTCGCAGGCGTTATCCTTTATCAACAACCGCGCAGGCATTTATTGAGATGATCAGAAAAGATTATCAAGTTATTGAGTCATAGGTTGTTATTTATAATCAATTGGTTATTTCATCGTTATTGGTTAGTGAAATTTTTGCCTGTGTTGATTGATGAATGATTACCGGTACAGATTTAGATGTCGCAGTAAATGATTGTTCGCCATAACTACCTAAAGGAACCAGTGGGTTTGTTTCGGGATAATAAGCAGCTAAGTTACCTTCTGGAATGTCGTAAATTACTATTTTAAAACCATCAACACTGCGGGTGATATTATCATGCCATATTGATTCTAACCGCACCCAGTCGCCATCATTTAATTTACGTCTTTTAGCGTCGTGTTTGTTAATAAATAACACTTTTCGCTCACCATAAACGCCACGATACCTATCATCCATTCCGTAAATAGTGGTATTAAATTGATCGTGAGATCGCAATGTTTGTAAGGTTAAAACACTTTGACGTTTTTCTTCAGCAATGGCCGACAGTGGCATTGCAAGAATATCATCAGGTAAATTAACACTGCTAAATTCAGCTTTACCTCGGCTATTTTTCCAAGTTAACTCTGCAGCGCTATTACCTAAGTAGAAACCACCTACTTGTTGAATTTTATTGTTAAAGTCGCTAAATCCTGGAATAGTTTTAGCGATTAATTGGCGAATTTTACTGTAATCTGCGGCTAAGGCTTGCCAGTTATAAGTGGTATTACCTAATGTTGCTTGAGCGATACCAGCAACAATAGCTACTTCAGATTTTATCGTATCTACTTTAGGACGGACTGTACCTTTTGAGGCATGTACCATACTAAAGGTGTCTTCAACAGTGATTACTTGCTCACCGCTAGTTTGGCGATCTATTTCTGTTCGGCCAAGACAAGGTAAAATTAATGCATCTTTGCCTATCATAAGATGGCTGCGGTTTAGCTTAGTACTGATTTGTACATTAAGGCTGGAATTTTTTAATGCTTTATATGTTTGCTCTGTATCAGGTGAGGCGGCTGCGATATTGCCCCCTAAACAAATAAGCGTTTTACTGCTGCCTTTAAGTAGGGCATTTATCGCATGGTAAACGTTGTGACCTGCTTTTTGTGGCATTGATTGTCCACTCAGCTCAGCTTGTTTATCTAAAAAGGCTTGATGGGGTTTCTCGTTGATGCCCATCGTTCGATTACCTTGAACGTTGCTATGGCCACGTACAGGACATAATCCCGCACCTAGTTTGCCGATATTGCCGGTCATTAATTGTAAATTGACTAGCTCTCTAATGGTTGCCACTGAATGTTTATGTTGGGTAATACCCATAGCCCAAGTGCAGATGACTTTGTCAGCGTTGATAAAGGTTTCTGCGGCTGCAGTAATTTCGGCTTGAGTTAACCCAGATTGCGCTTCGATGTGTTGCCAAGAGGTGTTTACTACTGCTTCTTTCGCTAATTCAAAATCAGCCGTATGTTGTTTAATAAAGCTAGTATCAAGGATACCCCTTTGAACATTAGCAATGGTTTCATCATTTTTAGCAATTAAGTGCTTGATCATACCTCTAATGGCGGCCATATCTCCTCCTAATTTAGGCGTGAAATATTGGTGACTAATGGTTGTCGCAGCAGGGGTTAATAACTCGATTGGGTCTTGTGGGCTAGCGAAGCGTTTTAACGCCACTTCTTTAAGGTTATTGAAGCTGACTACTTTGCAATGATTTTTCGCGGCTTTTCTTAAGGCGTTCATCATGCGAGGGTGATTTGAACCTGGGTTTTGACCAAACACAAAAATAGCATCAGCGTGATCAAAATCCTTTAAAGTCACGGTACCTTTACCTATTCCAATCGCTTGATTTAGGGCTATACCGCTTGCTTCATGACACATGTTTGAGCAATCAGGGAAATTATTAGTGCCATACAAACGGCCAAACAATTGATACAAGAATGATGATTCATTACTGGCGCGCCCTGAAGTATAAAATTCCGCTTGATCTGGGCTTGCTAAATTATTGAGTTTTTCAGCTATTAAATTAAACGCTTGCTGCCAGGCTATTGGCTGGTACTTATCAGAGGCAGAATGATATTTCATCGGCTGTGTCAGTCGGCCTTGGTACTCTAGCCAGTAATCACTTTGCTTATTGAGCTGGCTAACCGTATATTGGTTGAAGAATTCTTCATCAAGGGTTTTATTAGTAGATTCCCAAGCAATGGCTTTAGCCCCATTTTCACAAAATTGCAGTAGACCTTCTTTTTGATCTCCCCAAGCACAACCTGGGCAGTCAAACCCTTGATCTTGATTAGCACGCATTAAGTTTTTAATGTTGGTTTTAGCTTCTTGGCTTTTCCAAACATGTTTAATGGTGGACTTTAATGAGTCTAAGCCGCCACCTTTACTTGATGCTTTATTTTTCATAGTGTGAATAATCTACTTGGGGCGGTTCAAAAAATAGCGCGCCATCATGTTTAGTTAAATGGACTAGGTTAAGGTTTGCTTGATGAGCGACATGTAATGCTAAACGACTGGGTGAAGCTAAGCTGATTAAGTGATTAATGCCAATGTTAAGGGTTTTATGTACTAACTCTATGCTACATCGACTGGTCATTAATATGGCTTTATTCGCGGTATTAATCTTTTTCGAAACTAGGTAACCAATTAACTTATCTAAGGCGTTATGACGACCAATATCTTCTCGAGAGTGTAAAACATTCCCAAACTCATCAATTAGAAAGGCGGCATGTAAAGCCCCTGATTGTGTTGCTTTGGTTTGCCATTGTTGGCAGTCATTACGTAGTGCGCCTAGTGTACTAGGGTCTAAATTAGGTGTTTTAGTTAACGGTGAAACTTCTGGTAATGCCTGCTGCAGTGCTTCTACACCGCAAATACCACAGCCACTTTGACCAGCCAGTTGCCGTTTTTTATCTTTCACTAATTGTAAACACCGATTCGCAAGTGAGACATTAACTTGCACAGCAAAATCATTATGTTTTATGTCGATATCAATATCGTGAACTTCACTATTGGTGTTGATTACTCGCTCTGCAAATAAAAAACCAATAACGTAATCTTCTAAATCAAAAGGACTCACCATCATTACCGCATAATTAATATCGTTAATACAGATAGCAAGCGCATATTCTTCGACTAGCACAGTGGAGGTATTGGTTTTATGTGTAGGTGATTTATCAGGCATATATTCAAGGACAACGGTAACTATAGCTTAAGTGTAGTGACTTTTTATTTGTGACACAATTGAAAGTTATTCACTATATGATTCGACGGAAACTAACTCATTTTTTTGGGCAATATTTTGATATTTAATATTATGTAACGATAAAACTTAAATGGTTAACTATCACTGGTTGCTCTACAACAAATAATTATTAAAAGATGAGCAGAGCTTAGTGTTAAACATCGCTTAATATGGTATTAAGTAGCTTATAGAGTAACCCTTAAAGGTTAAGTATGGATAATATTTACGATCAACAGTTATTAAAAAATTCTTCTTACATAAATGGAATTTGGCATCGTAGTGATAACAATATCAAGGTTATTAATCCTGCCACAGAGCAACTTATTGCTAAAGTAGATAACGCTGGTGTGGATGAAGTAAAATTAGCTGTGGATTCGGCTAAATTAGCATTTAAATCTTGGTCTGCTAAATCATCTAATGAACGAGCAAGTATACTGCGTAAATGGTTTGATTTAATGATGACAAATCAGGATGACCTCGCGCGTATTTTAACCTTAGAGCAAGGTAAGCCCTTAGCTGAGGCTAAAGGTGAAGTGGCTTATGGCGCTGCTTTTATCGAATGGTTTAGTGAGGAAGGAAAGCGCGTTTATGGTGATACCATTCCAGCGCCTTCTGATGATAAAAGAATTGTGGTAATCAAGCAGCCAATTGGCGTTGTAGCAGCTATTACGCCATGGAACTTCCCAAATGCCATGATTGCCCGAAAAGCGGCTGCGGCCCTAGCTGCTGGTTGTACTTTTGTCGTGCGTCCTGCAACGCAAACGCCTTTATCAGCACTTGCTATGGCAGAGCTTGCTGAACGAGCTGGCATACCTGCTGGCGTTTTTAACGTGGTGGTTGGTGATGATTCTCGCGGCATGGGAAAAGTACTCACTGAACATGAAGATATTGCCAAATTCACTTTTACTGGCTCAACAGCCGTAGGTAAATCACTGATCAGCCAATGTGCTTCAACGGTAAAAAAAGTATCGATGGAATTAGGTGGTAATGCGCCTTTTATCGTTTTTGACGATGCTGATATTGATGCTGCTGTTGCAGGGGCACTCGTGTCTAAATATCGAAATGCTGGGCAAACTTGTGTTTGTACCAACCGTATTTTGGTGCACTCTAGCATTTTAACTGAATTTACCGAAAAATATGTAACTGCTGTGAAAGCTCTCTCAATGGGTAATGGCTTAGATGAAGGAGTGTCTATTGGCCCAATGATTTCTGCAAAAGCCGTTAGTGAAGTAAAACAATTAATTGATGACTCTGTTGCACAAGGAGCAAAACTTGCTTTAACTGAGCAGAATCATCAATTAGGCGACAGCTTCTTAGCGCCATGTATCTTAACCAATGTTACCAATGACATGCCTATTGCTCATAATGAAATATTTGGTCCGGTAAGCCCAATAATTAGCTTTGATGATGAAAGACAAGCGATTGAAATTGCAAACAGCACTGAATATGGCTTAGCTGCTTATTTTTATTCCCGTGATATAGGTCGTATCTGGCGAGTTGCTGAAGGGTTAGACTTTGGCATGGTAGGTATAAATGAAAGTATTATTTCTAATGCGGCAGCTCCATTTGGGGGCATGAAGCAGTCGGGTAATGGTCGCGAAGGCTCTAAATATGGGTTAGATGATTATTTAGAAATTAAGTATTTGTGTATGGGAGGATTAAACAGTTAATAGGATTATCAGCGCTTAAAATAACCAAACTTTTGTAAGAAAATGGTCAAAAGTAAAGGTATTAAAATAAGAAGTAAAAGAGTTAATCTTGGCCACTGGCTATAGGGCGTGTTACCTGAGACAAGCTTAACATCTGTTTTTAATACCGCTTGCTCAAATTGAGGAATGCGCTCGATATAATTACCTTGGTGATCAACCACAGCGGTTATACCGTTATTAGTCGCTCTTAAAAGAGGTCGCCCAAACTCAAGCGCACGCATACGAGCTATTTCCATATGTTGATGTGGGCCATGAGAATTACCAAACCAAGCATCATTACTTACGGTGAGTATTAAGTCAGTATCTTTTGTTAAGTTGGCCGCTAACTGGTGTGGAAAAGCAATTTCGAAACATAACAAGGGTAATAAGCTAACATCTTTCGCGACTAGATTATTTTGCTTGTAATTACCTCGGGTAAAGGATGACATGGGTAAGTTAAAAAAGGGTGCTAATGGTCTTAACCATTCCTGAAAAGGGACAAACTCACCAATAGGTAATAAATGATATTTAGAAAAGCGATTACTGTGATTGTAGTAATAGCCGTTTTCATCATCAAAATGTTTTTTACCGACCACAATTAAACTATTAAAATACTCTCTAGTTTCAAAGTTATAATTGATAATGCCAGTAATAACGGCATTGTCATTAGCTAAGGATGCTCTATTTAATGTAGATAAATAATCTTGAACGCTTGGCTCCATAGCAGGTATAGCAGACTCAGGCCAAACAATAATATCAGCATCATCATTTTCTAAGCTTTGTTCTAGATACATAAGCATAGTAGGCCATTCTTGCTCTGGTGCCCACTTTATTGCTTGTTCAATATTCCCTTGCACTAAGGCGACTTTAGTTGTTGTACCTGTGGATTGAGTCCAGTGAACAGTTGATAAAAGATAACTAGTAACAAAGACAAATACACTTAACATCATAGGTACAGCTAGAGCATTATGTTTGCGCTGTTTTAACGCCAAAAATAGCTTAACCCAACAGATATTTAGTAAGACAATTATCCCAGTGATCCCTACTTCACCAATAACTGGCGCAAAGCTGGCTAATGGGCTGTCAATTTGACTGTAGCCAAGTGATAGCCAAGGAAAGCCGGTTAATACTACTGAGCGTAAAAATTCACTAAATAACCAAAATGAAGGAAACAACCATAAATTTAGTGTTTTATTTTTTGAAAAGTAAGCTGTTAAGTAGGCAGCTAACGCTGGAAAAATAGCTAAGTAGAGGCATAGCATTAACATTAAACCGATAGATACCGCTAAAGGTAAGCCGCCAAATTGATCTATGCTAACGTGCACCCAGCTGATGCCACTGGCAAACCAGCCAAAAGCAAAAAAACCGATTAACTTAGCGGCGTTTTTTGGAGAGCTTTCACTGATTTGGTAAAAAACGATACTGGGAATGATTAAAGTTAAAGGCCAGTAAGAAAATGGTGCATAGGCGAATACTAAACTTAAACCAGCACAAAAACATAACCAATAATATGGGTTGGTTAAAATGTTCTTACATTGTTTGATAAAACGGAACAAGAGGTGTGGAGAACGTGCTTTAGTCACTCACTTTACCATTGATTTTATGTTTCTTATCGACAGTGACTTGTAACATTTGTAAGCGTCTATTATCAGCCGCTAATACTTTAAATTCAAAAAGGCCCATAGTCACTTCTTCACCTTTTTGAGGCATGTGATTTAATTGGTTAATAACAATTCCTGCAATAGTATCTGCTGATTTTTCATCAAATTCGCTGTTGAAGTACTCATTAAAATCTTCTAAGCCGGTTAATGCTCGAACTATGTATACATTTGAGGCTAGCAGTTTAATATCTTCTTCAATTTCATCATCGGTTTCATCTTCAATTTCACCAACAATTTGCTCAAGTATATCTTCTATGGTAATAACACCGGAAATACCGCCATATTCATCAGCAACGAGTGCCATATGGTACCTATTTGAACGAAACTCTTTTAATAGTGGTTCAACTTTTTTACTTTCAGGCACAATTATCGCTGGGCGAATATTATCTTTTAAACTAAATTCGCTGGCGTCACTATTAAAACCAAATGCGAGTAAGTCTTTCGCTAGAAGTATGCCATCAACATGGTCTATGTCTTCATTAACAACAGGAAAACGAGAGTGACCTGATTCGAGAATAATGGGCAAGATTTCATCTAGGTTTTGGTTACGATCAATAGTCACCATTTGCGAGCGAGGGATCATAATATCGCGAACTTTCATTTCTGATACTTCTAAAACCCCTTCAATCATTTGTTTGGTTTCAGGATTGATTAATTCTCGATCTTGGGCATCAGCTAATATATCAACTAGCTCATCTTTATTTTTCGGCTCAGGGCTAAACCATTGAATGATTTTTTTCAATATAGTTTTTTGCTTTGAGCCGTTTATCGGCTGGGGGTTATCATCGCTCATAGAGCTTATTACTTTCCTTAGAGGTAAATTTATTCGTTTGTGTGAAAATCAGCATTAATATGGGTTGCTAATAGCTAATTTAGCTAAAACTTTGATTTCTAATGCTTCCATTTCTTCGGCTTCACTATCGTTTATATGATCATATCCCAACAAATGCAAGCACCCATGTATCACCATATGAGCCCAATGATCAAATAAGGCTTTATTTTGCGCTTTTGCTTCTTGTTCAACAACATGGCTGCAGATCACTAAGTCACCTAATAAATTAAGCTCAACACCTTCAGGTACTTCAAATGGAAATGAGAGGACATTAGTTGGCTTATCTTTATGGCGATATTGGTGATTGAGTTGCTGGCTTTCTTCAACATTAACAAGACGTATGGTGAGTTCGAAAGTTTTATTTGTTACATTTTCTAGTGCGGAATCTACCCAAGTTTGAAATTGCTCTTCACTAGGGAGTGCTTGCTCATCACAAACGACTTGTAGATCAACCGTGTTTGCCATTAAATCGACTCATCTTTAGCTGTATTTTGTGACACTTTTTGTTGTTTTTGCCTATTGAGTTTCTGTTCATGAGACTCATATGCTTCAACAATACGGGCTACTACGGGGTGACGAACGACGTCTTTAGCTTGGAAGAAGTTGAAGCTAATACCATGGATATTTTGTAAAACTTCAATTGCGTGACGTAAACCTGAACTTTGATGTTTAGGTAAGTCAACTTGGGTAATATCACCGGTAATAACAGCGCGAGAATTAAAGCCAATGCGGGTTAAAAACATTTTCATTTGTTCAACCGTAGTATTTTGACTTTCATCTAAAATGACAAACGCATCGTTTAATGTTCTACCACGCATGTAGGCAAGAGGCGCAATTTCTATGACATTACGTTCAATAAGCTTTTCAACACGTTCAAAACCTAACATTTCAAAAAGTGCATCATAGAGCGGACGTAAATAGGGGTCTATTTTCTGAGTTAAATCACCAGGTAAAAAACCAAGTTTTTCTCCTGCTTCTACAGCAGGGCGAGTAAGTAAAATTCTACGAACCTCTTGTCGTTCAAGAGCATCAACTGCACAGGCAACGGCAAGGTAGGTTTTACCTGTTCCAGCTACACCAACACCAAAACTGATATCATTAGTTAAAATGCTTTGAACGTAATCTTGTTGGTTACTATTACGAGGCTTAACCATGCCACGTTTGGTTTTAATGGTAACCATTTTTTCAAAATTGGCACCAAGATCTTCTGCTTCTTTACTGGTGGGAGTATCTTGTTCGAGTACATTAGCTTCAAGAATGGCAAGATGCACCATTTCAGCAGTCAGTGGTGAGTATTTTCCCTTAATCAGAGCCGTTTCGACATATAAACGTTTTAATAATTCAATTACTGCTTGGCAATTTAGCTCATTGCCAAGTATTTTAAATTCATTTCCACGATAACTTATTTCAACACCTAAGCGGCGTTCAATGGATTTTAGATTGTCATCCATTGGGCCACAAAGGTTCGCTTGGCGTTCATTATCAACGGGAGAAAGCGTTAATTGATGATTCTGTTGTTTTACTGTTTGCTGCTTGGTTGTTGTACTCAAAGTGTATTCCAAAAAGTTTAACAAAGTTAAGGGGTAAAAGTCCCAACACCTAATTCATCAAGATTATTGATGATTGCTTTAGATGACTTGTGATGATTGTTAGCTAAAATGTCAGCAGGAGAGTGAGCAATACGAAGGCCCATATCACTTTCTTGACGAACCAACTCACCACGTAAAGAGTTAGCATAAACGTCGGTGATTTTCACATCGACAAACTGGCCAATAACTGAGTGTGGCGCAACAAAATTAACTGTTCTGTTATTTTCTGTTTTACCGCGTAATTCCATAGGGTTCTTTTTTGAAGGACCCTCAACAAGTATACGTTGCTCAGTGTTTAACATTTGTCTGGCGATACGTAATGCTTGATGAGTTATTTTATCTTGTAATAATTGTAAACGTTGTTTCTTTGTTTCATCGCTGATGTCATCAGGTAAATCAGCAGCGGGTGTGCCAGGTCGTGCGCTATAGATAAAACTAAAACTTAAATCAAAGTTGATGGCTTCAATTAATTTCATTGTGTCCATAAAGTCATCATCGCTTTCACCAGGGAAACCTATAATAAAATCAGAAGACATGCATAGTTCAGGGCGAACCTTTTTCAGCTTACGGATTTGTGACTTATATTCTATTGCTGTATGACCGCGTTTCATTTGCGTTAATATACGATCGCAACCACTTTGTACTGGAAGGTGTAAATGGTTTACTAATTCAGGTACATCTGCGTAAGCTTCAATAATATCATCAGTGAATTCAACTGGATGCGAAGTCGTATAACGGATTCTGTCAATACCATCAATCGTTGCTACCAAGCGAACTAGCTCTGCAAAACGGCAAATACTCCCATCGTGCATTTCACCGCGATAAGCATTTACATTTTGACCAAGTAAATTAACTTCTCGCACACCTTGCTCTGCAAGTTGAGCAATTTCATAAAGTACGTCATCAAGTGGGCGACTAACTTCTTCACCACGAGTGTAAGGAACTACGCAAAAAGTACAATATTTGCTACAGCCTTCCATAATGGAAACAAAAGCACTTGGTCCTTCTGCTGTTGGCTCTGGTAAACGGTCAAATTTTTCGATTTCAGGAAAGCTAATATCAACAATAGGATTACTACTACGATATAGTTGATTTAACATTTCTGGTAAGCGATGTAAGGTTTGTGGCCCGAAAACCATATCAACAAACGGTGCACGTTGACGAATAGCATCACCTTCTTGTGAGGCAACACAACCACCAACACCAATTAGTAAATCAGGCTTTTTATCTTTTAACGTTTTCCAGCGACCAAGTTGGTGGAATACTTTTTCTTGCGCTTTTTCACGAATAGAGCAGGTGTTAAGTAAAATAACATCAGCATTTTCTGCTTCTTCAGACAGCTCAAAACCGTGGGTTGAGTCTAATAATTCAGCCATTTTCTGCGAGTCATACTCGTTCATTTGACAGCCCCAGGTTTTAATGTATAACTTTTTACTCATTTACTTCACTCTATTACGCGTTTTATTGACCAGCAAAATCACTTATCAATGACAACATCAGTTATTGCTTTGATAAAAGGAGGCGTATTTTATATTACTTTGAAGTGTTTTTCGAGAGCATTAGCCATGCTTATTGAAAATGCGTGTAGATCCTTCTCAGCACAAGTCCAATAGCTTAGGGTAATGGTAGGCTTAATACTAACTGACTACCATCACTTTGATCATTAAAAGCGTTGATGGAGCCTTTATGTTTATTGGCTATTTGACGAATATAATACATAGAAATATCAAAATTTATTTTACTATCGAAGTTAGCAAAACCTTGTTCATCGTCATATAGGTTCAACCATATTTTATTTTTAAATATTTGTAAGTTAACTTTAAAGTTTCTACCACTACCTTTTAAGACTACGTAGGTTATTGCTTCAAAAATGACGCGGTATATATCTGCTTGTAGTTCATAACTTAGCGTTTCATCATTGATATTAAGCTGCGCGGTAAGGTTGACTTGGTACTTGTGCTGCAAATAATTGGCGAAAAATGGTATCGCAACTGACAGTGTTTGACCATCAAGGGTGTTGGGCTCAGTTGATGCGTGTTGATTACTTAACTCAGTAATACATTGTGTTAGCAATGTTTTACTTTGACTTATATCTCCTTGAGTTAATAAATCATTAGCTAATGTTAAATTTCTATTCAACTGCGAATTTATCTTTCCTTGATTATTCAGATCATTTTTCAAAGTGTTATGAATATGAGCTATCGATTTACTGCGTAAATAGAGTAACCATGCTATGAGTGAAGTAAGACTAATGAGAAATACGCTATAAAGTAAACGAATTTGAGGTGACCAATACCAAGGGTAGGCGACTTTAATATTGGTGAATGCTTTAAAATCACTCCACTGGCCTAAACTATTGGTAGCCATAATTTCTATGTTGTATTCACCCGATGCCAAACCTGTTAGCGTTAATTGGTTGCCACTTATTTGATGCCATTCATTACCGTCGAAGGTGTAAGCATAATTTTTTTTAATACCCGGTCGGTAATCCAAACTAGCTAGATCTAAAGTAATAACATCATTACCACTATCAACTTCGATTAATTTATTTAATAAATATGATTTACCTGAAACGGTGGTTTTACTGATGTATATTTTGGGGTGAAAAACTTTCTTATGATTTCTAGGTAATTGTAATATGCCAGTGCTATTAGGAATGTATAAGGACTTTTTGAAAGTAAAAGCGTTGTCTGTAAAGGTATATTTTCCAGTGTTTGTAACCATTGAATATTGATAATTATCAGGAGATATTATGTATAGTCCAGGCTTTGCAGAAGCAATGATCTTATCATCACTATATACCATTTGACTGAAATTAACGCCTTTAGCTAATTGAGCTAATAATTCACCTTGTCTATTATAGACTTGTATTCCCTTACCTTTAGTCGAAGAGAAGATTTTATTATCTACTTTCAAAAGAGAAATAAATTTTGTGCTTGATTGCTTAGTGATATTTTTTACTTGTTTTGTTTGTCTATTAACTTCATCAATCCCTGTTGCTGTTGCTATCCAAATCTTATATTCAGTTAATGGAAGAATATCAATCACTTCACCTGAGCTGAGTCCTATGCTTTTGTTAAGGTGTTCAACGATGATTTGCTTATTTAAATCATAAATAATTAAACCACTGCCATCAGTTGCTATATATAAAAGATTTTTACTTTTACGTAACTTGAGTAAAACTAAATTACTTAAATTCTGTTCATTGTAAGTTAAATTTAGTTTAGTTACTTGCTCTGTGTTTTTATTGTAAACCCATAAACCATCGAAAGTAGCAATAAATAACTCTTCGCCAATAGTTAATAAATCACCGGTTATCATAGCCCTGTTAGATAATGCTCGATTGATAGTTTCAACAGGGGATAATTCATTTTGATCTGATAATAAAAAAGTGTGGACCCCTTTTCCTGAAGTACCTATATATATTTCCTCTTGGTAAACTTCGGCTTCCATATAGTTAAATCTTGTTTTAAAAGATACCGAATGATTTTTAATTCTTGCTTCCGTTAATTGTTGGATCCCTATATTGTCCCCTAACCATAAAACACCTGAGTTATCATGTAGTAATGTCTGGTACCTTGCTTTTTGAACTGTCGGGAAATTACTTTTTATAATGTTTAATGTTTTGGTTTCTCGTTTGGATATTTTACCTGTTACATCGACAGAATAGAAAAAGTGTTGATTATCGTGTGGGGTAATTAAATTAACAGGCTGTTCAATTTTTTTCTTAATGAGCTTACCGTTGTCTTTCAGTAAATACATGTGTGAGTCGTCTGTTACCAGTAACATATTATTAATACTGTTTGCTGTTTTTATCTCGGTATTAATAGACTCTATTGAGTTGATTTTATAGTTATTGGTTCTGGTATCTAAATACTGTAACTTCTTTTTATCGTCAAAATAGATTCTATCTTCACTGCTAAATAAGTGGTAATTATCAATGTCTTCTGCAATTAAGGTGGTCGATTTTGTTTTTATATCGTAACGGTATAAGTTCTGAGGAGACATGCTGATAGCATAATAGCTACCTTTATGATGAAGGGAGCGATAAAAGGTATTAATTTCTGCTGGCAGCTCTATTCGTTGATTTGTTGCTGTTTCAGTATTAAATTTCCAAAGCCCATCGGTTTCTGTAGATAAAAGTAAGTGTTCTTCATGAACCGATATATCATTAATCCAATTAAATGGTATAGACCAGCCGTTATCTTTATTCGAAAAGTTAATGGCTTGCTCACCATCATAACGAAAAAGACCATTTTGTCCTGCAAGCCAAATAAAGCCTTTTTGGTCTTGAACAATAGAATATATATTGCCGGTATTTTTAAAGGTAGATTGCTGAAAAGCATATGAAAGAGAAGGTAGGGCCGTGGTTGAAAAAACGAACAAAAAAAGCAACATGTTCAGTTGCTTTAATATATTATTTGACATTTGTAGTTGTCTTATCGGGCTATACAACACTCTCTGGAGCAATGTTGTTATCATGCCTTTTGCCGCCACAAACAGCAAACACTTGTGGTGTCTCATCGATAGACGTTGGTTTTTGAACCAGTAAATAAGTCGGCTTGCGTGGATCATCTTGTTGTTGTTTTTCTGCCCATGCTTTACGCACATTATCAGCAGCTTCCTTAGAGTATTTAGATTCAAATGCTGTTGCAACCATTTCGACCCCAAAATCGTCCATTACCATGATTGCGTTGTTATGGTAGCCACTTGTGGTATCAAAATCTATATCTACAGTAAGAATATTGTTCTCAGGTAGAACTAAATCTGCACGTATGTTGGCAATTACTGCTCTGTCGGTATGTGCTTTTAAGTTGGTTCTATTTGGCTTTTCAGTCATGTCATAAACTATCTTTATGTCATCATGAACTACTAACTCTTCTTTTTTTGCTATAGTCATCATCTTTCCTTAATTTTTTAAATATAGTGCTTTGAAGTAAAGCATATCCAATATAGCTAATTATTGTTCGAAAGCAAACTTGTAAAATTAATAGGCTATTTAAGCACTATTGGGTAGAATGCCGAAATAGACAAGTCTCTTAATTTACATAAATAGTATAGCAAAAGCGTATGACAGATTTTGATTGTGTGGTTATTGGTGGTGGCATGGTTGGTGCATCGAGTGCTTTAGCTTTGGCTGAGCAAGGCCTTAACGTTGCTGTAGTAGAAAAATATCAACCTGGCAGCTTTTCCAGTGAACAAGCATTAGATTTAAGAGTGTCGGCTATCTCACTTGCCTCTCAATATTTACTTGAGCAGCTAGGGGCTTGGCAACATATAAAGCAGTGGCGAGCATGTCCGTATAAACGATTAGGTGTCTGGGAGCAGGAATATGCTTATACCGAATTCGATGCGCTAGATATCGAACAAGACCATTTAGGTCATATTGTTGAAAATCGACTAATACAGTTGGCGTTATGGCAACAGATAAATAGCCACGATAAAGTCAAATTATTTTGCCCTGAGTCTTTAGTTGAGTTATCACAAGATGAGGACAAAGTGACTTTGTTGCTTTGTGATAAAACCATCACAGCAAAGTTAGTTGTTGGTGCAGACGGTGCAAATTCTCATGTACGTAAGCTCATGAATATAGGTGTAACGTCATGGGATTATCAACAATCGGCTATATTGATTAATGTTGAAACGAAAGAGCCGCAACAAGATATCACTTGGCAACAGTTTTTCCCTACGGGTCCGGTAGCGTTTTTACCACTATCAAAGAAGCAATTGAAACCTTCACATGAATTAACTTCGCCAGTAGTGAATGAGCAAAACGATAGCGGATATGCTTCTTTAGTTTGGTATCACCAGCGTGATGAAATAAAGCGCTTAATGACTTTATCAAATGAACAGCTGCAAAAAGAAATTTTAACGACTTTTCCTAAACGGTTAGGCAATATTAATGTTATCGATAAAGGCTCGTTTGAGCTAACTCGTCGTCATGCTAATAGTTATCAGAATAAGCGTGTGTTAATTATAGGGGATGCGGCACATACAATTAATCCTATGGCAGGACAAGGTGTTAACCTAGGTTTTAAAGATGTGAAAGCGTTGCAGACTGTAATTGCAACGGCCATTGGCGACGGCAAATGCTGGCATGGCGTGAAAGTTTTGGCTCAATATGAGCAAAGTAGGCGTAAAGATAATTTGTTAATGCAAACGGCGATGGATGCATTATATTTAAGTTTTAGTCACCCATCTCCATTAATAAAGTCATTGCGAAATATCAGTTTATTTGCAGTGAATAAAGTACCTGTGGTGAACAGTGTCATTAAAAATAAAGCATTAGCTTATGCCTGTGGTGTTTAGTTAGTAAATAAGAAAACTAATGGTTTAAATAATACTTTGCTTGGCTAGCATCTTCTCTGGCAGCATTAATTGCACATGCCATACGTTGTTTGGGCATTCCGGCTTCCATAAATACAGAGCCGACAGGGTAAAAATAGTGCTCTCGAAAGTAAGTTACTTGCTCTAAAGGGCTATAGATAAAAACTTCATCTAATGCTAATTCTCCAGCAATACGAAACAAGCCTTGCAGTACGACTTTATCAATTGATGCCTGTCGATATTCCATAACTACAGCGATACGACTTATTTGGCCCGTAGATGAAATGCGTCCTGTTGCTATGGGCTCTTGTGATACATCATCACAAACTAGCATATGAAAAGCTGAATGATCATTAACATCAAATTCTATTTTTTTAGGAATGCGTCTCTCACACACAAATACTTTTTCACGAACATCTTTTAATAGCGGGGCGGCTTGTTGCCATTGCACCCTAGATACACTGTATGACATATTCAATAACCATTCTTTTTATGATTTAGGTTAAGGGTTTTAATAGATGCCCTTAACAGACAAAATTATTGGGTAAAACGATAGTCTGAATAGTTATTGTTGTTGCTTTTAATTGTGAAGATCGTACACCTGCTTTCAGCATAGTTAACAGTTGGCTATATATCAACCAAATAGGAAGGTATAAAGGAATAAAAGTGAAGAAAATAAAAAAGAAGGCCTAAGCCTTCTTTTTATGGTCAGTTAATTGTAACTTGAGCTTAATCTAATTCATCAATAAATGAGACAGCACGGCCAATATAGCTAGCTGGAGTTAATAAACATAACTCAGCTTTGATCGCATCTGATAATTCTAAGTTATTGATAAACTCACGCATTGAATCACCATCAACACGTTTGCCACGAGTCAACTCTTTAAGTTTTTCATAAGGTTTTTCAATACCATATCGACGCATTACTGTTTGTACAGGCTCTGCAAGTACTTCCCAGTTACTGTCTAGTTCTTTAGCTAAATTGGCTTCGTTAACTTCAAGTTTGCTAATGCCTTTTAAAGTAGCTTGGTAAGCAATTAGTGCATGACCAAAACCAACACCTAAATTACGTAATACGGTTGAGTCAGTTAAATCACGTTGCCATCTAGAAATAGGCAACTTTTGTGCTAAATGACTAAATAAGGCATTGGCAATACCTAAGTTACCTTCTGAATTTTCAAAATCAATCGGATTAACTTTATGAGGCATAGTTGATGAGCCAATTTCACCAGCAATAGTTTTTTGCTTGAAGTGACCTAAAGCTATGTAACCCCAGATATCACGGTCAAAATCAATTAAGATAGTATTGAAACGTGCAATAGCATCAAATAATTCAGCAATATAATCATGCGGTTCAATTTGTGTAGTAAAAGCGTTCCAGGTAAGGCCTAAAGAGCTGACAAATTCATCAGCGAATTGATGCCAGTTAACTTCAGGGTACGCACTTAAGTGTGCATTGTAATTACCAACAGCGCCATTAATTTTACCAAGTAACTCAATTTGAGCAATTTGTTCACGTTGGCGCTTTAAGCGAACATATACGTTCGCCATTTCTTTACCTAGTGTACTTGGAGATGCAGGTTGACCATGAGTACGACACATCATTGGTATCGTTTTATATTCAACAGCTAGCGCTTTTATTTGCGCTAAAATCTCGTCCATTACTGGTAAAAGAACGTCTTCACGAGATTCTTTTAACATTAAGCCATGAGACAAGTTGTTGATGTCTTCTGAAGTACAAGCAAAATGAATAAATTCAGTAACTGCATGTAGCTCTGCATTATCAGCAATTTTTTCTTTTAAAAAGTATTCAACCGCTTTTACATCATGATTTGTGGTTGCTTCAATTTTTTTAATTCGTAGGGCATCTTGCTCGCTAAAATTGCTGACAATATTATCTAATACTTGATTTGCAGCATCGCTAAAAGCAGGAACTTCTGCAATTTGCGGCGTAGTACTTAATTTTTGTAACCAACGTACTTCGACAGTGACACGATATTTGGTTAAACCAAATTCACTAAAAATAGGGCGTAAATCACTGGTTTTACTACCGTATCTACCGTCTACTGGAGATATGGCTGTTAACGCTGAAAGTTCCATAGTTAATTCCTAGGTTGAGTATTTTTTAAAAATTTACTTTTGTTGAATAAGTTACTTACATTGTGCTTAATAGTTGTTTTGCGGTATTGACTAGCTTGGATCTAGCAAATAAAACTGATCGACGTTTTCCGCCCACTTGGCGCCATAACACTGCTGATCTAATCCCTGCTAATAATAGAGCTCTTATTTTATGTTGGTTCGCCGGCTGCTTCAATATACTTGGCTCACCGGTTACCTGAATGCGCGCACCTAAAGGGCTAATAATATCACTATAGATACTGGCAAAACTTGAGATGAGTGTATCGCTAGTGATTTCGTAATGTTCAAGTTGTCGTTTGCTTGCTTCAATACGTTCACCTAGTAGAGATAATTGTTTAGGTTGTTTAACTAAACGACGCTCTAGATTTATCAAACTGATTATATAGCGAGTTAGTTCAGGGTCTTTGGCTTTCTCTTTATTTGATGAGCTGTCGCCTAAGTGACTAACTAGTAACTCAAGCCCTTGCTTTATATTGCTAATATCACCCCCGTAAACGGCTAAGGTATTTTCTGGAGACGTTTGGGTGATACTTGTTAATAAAGTGGCTAAACTATCATTTTCTTGTTCATGTGCCGTGTTCCCATGACGAGAAACTTGTTGAACAAGGTGTGCCACTTGGCAAATAGCGGCAAAAGTTATTGTTTGATCTTTCATTCTTACTCTAAAGTGCTTGGTGACAATATTCATTTATCGTCATATGGTAATGAGAAATGCTATCAATGCATTAACGAATCAGGCTATTTATTATGCCGCCGCCTAGGCAGATATCATTTTGATAAAAAACTACCGATTGACCTGGAGTTACAGAGCTTTGTGGCTCTTCAAATGATATTTGATATTCTGGAGTTTCTGAATCACTATTAAGACGCGTAACAATACAAGCAACATCTTCTTGGCGATAGCGAGTTTTTACTGTGCAGCTTAACGGCTCAGATAACTCTTGTCGGTTAACCCAATGTAATTGATTAGCAATTAACCCTTTTGAAAATAGGCGAGGGTGGTTATGACCTTGACCTACTATCAGTACATTACGTAATAAATCTTTTTCTACCACGTACCAAGGCTCTTCACCTGCATTGGCTAAACCACCAATTCGTAAACCTTTACGTTGCCCTAATGTGTGGTACATTAAGCCATCATGATGGCCCACTGCTTCTCCTTCAGCAGATTCAATAATACCGGGTTGTGCTGGTAAATATTGTCCTAAGAAGTCTTTAAACTTACGTTCACCGATAAAGCAAATACCAGTACTGTCTTTTTTATTATGGGTAATAAGGTCTGCCTGCTCTGCAATAGCACGTACTTCAGGCTTTTCAATATGACCAACAGGGAATAGGGTTTGACCTAACTGCTTTTCATCTAATGTATAAAGAAAGTAGCTTTGGTCTTTGTTACTATCTAGACCACGGATCATTTTCCATTGACCATCTCGGTATTCTCTTTGTACATAATGCCCTGTGGCAATGTAATCAGCACCAAGATCTTCACAAGCAAACTCTAAAAAGGCCTTAAATTTAATTTCTTTATTGCACATGATATCAGGGTTAGGTGTTCTACCTGCTTTGTATTCAGCTAAAAAATACTTGAAAACATTATCCCAATATTCAGTAGCAAAGTTTATTGTGTGTAATTTTATATTTAATTTGTCACAAATAGCTTGAGCATCTTCTAAATCAGTAGCGGCGGCACAATATTCATCTGTATCATCTTCTTCCCAGTTTTTCATGAACAAACCTTCTACTTGATAACCTTGTTCTTTTAGTAAAAAAGCAGAAACAGAAGAATCGACACCACCTGACATACCAACAATGACTTTTGTGTCTTGTGGTAAAGCATGCTCTGTGGTTTTTGATGAATTTGTTGAGTTAGACATTGAAATAATTGTGCTAATTAAAAAGGCGCAAAATTATAGCATGTCTATAATCTCGGTTAAATACCTAGTAATTATTTACTCAATATTTACGTTATAACATATAGATTATGCCAAAGTGCTTTCTTCATACGAGGATAGGAAAAAACCTTAATCTGTTCCTATACTAAAAGTGTCGTTGAAGTATTCAACATTGTAAAACTTTAAATAGTGGGTAGGTAAGTGAGGGATCAAGTTGTACCCAAATTTAGGATGTTTCATTCAAATTTAGCATTGTTATCATAGTTTCGCAGTCTGTAGTTTTAACAATAGGCTTCAATTCCACTACATGTGTATTACATAACATGTGGGATAAGGTATGGTTAGCAAGGATGCATTTAGAAAAAATATTTTCAAATATCAGGTTTATGTCACTCTATGTGGTTTCGCAAGTGTAGGGCCATTATGTAACCTGTTTTACCTTTCCGCTGACATTACCTTTCGTCAATTAAGCTTAATTGAAGTCGCAAGTCTTATAGTGATACTACTATTTGAAGTCCCATCTGGTGCGCTAGCAGATATGATAGGTCGTAAAAAAAGTATTGTTATAGGTTGTGTTCTTATGGGCGTAGAGCTCATTTTAATTGCTGCTGGCTTTAATTATCAAATATTTATACTAGCAGCTTTTATAGGTGGTATAGGAATTTGCTTAGAGTCGGGAGCAGATGACGCATTACTTTATGATTCCCTTAAGAAGCTAAATCGTGAAGATGAATTTGAGAAATACCTTGGTCAAAGTAATGCGTTATTTAAAGTCAGTGCTAGTGTCGCCGGTGTTTTATATAGCTACTGCTATAGTATCGATCCAAGTATCATCTTCTACCTTTCGGGCGGTATCTTTTTATTTCTCTCTGGTTATATATTAACAGCGCAAGAAACATTAGATGCAAACCCTAAAGAACAACTCAATGTTAATTACTTAACTCAATTTCACTCATTAATACAAAGAAGCTTTCAGCAAATTGCTAATAATAAAATGCTACTTTGGATGCTACTTTTTACTGGTATTCTAGCTGGTGCAATTAGAGCACACACCGCGATAATTCGACCTGCATTTTTGGAAAATATTCTGCCAGACATCTCATACTTGGGCGCTGTTATGGCTGCTGGGATGATAATCAGTAGCTTTATCAGTTGGAATGCAGATAAATTAAGTCGATTTTGGTCTGATAATACTGTGCTAATGGCCTTTATAGGTATTGCCAGTATCGCCTTTATTGGAATAGGGTTTGCTGAAGGTCTCACAAGCATCTGCTTTATTTTTATTTTGGTAATGTTAAATGCTTATAAAGCTATTTACTTAAGCCGTTTTTGGCATAGTCATTTCACTGATAGAGAGCGTGTGACTTTATCATCGATACAACAAGCCTTTCATTCATTGTTAGGGATGTTTATTTTGGTGGGTTTAGGAGATGTGACAGATAAGATAGGTATGCAGGAATCGTCGTTGATATTAGGCTTTTTTATTCTCTTATTTGCTTTTATATTGTTTGTTGTAAAGCCTGAGCAACCAATAGCAGCTAGAAATATTCCTAGCCAGCTCAATTAGTATTGTTAAATATATTAAGGCTAGCTATTTTTATTCTCATCTGATTTTATTAGTTTATACGAGCCATTATCAATATCATTGATTGTCCATTGGCCAATTGCATAGCGTATCAACCGAAGAGTAGGGAAGCCGATATTGGCAGTCATCCTACGAACTTGTCTGTTTCTACCTTCAGTTATTTTTATTTCAAGCCATGTAGTAGGAATATTAGCGCGCTCTCTAATGGGAGGGACACGTGGCCAGACTGATGGGTTTGGTAACAGTTTAACTTTTGCCGGTAAAGTCATACCATCTTTAAGCATGACACCGCGCCGTAATTTATCTAAATCATTATCAATTGGCTCACCTTCAACTTGAACCCAGTAAGTTTTAGTGGTTTTCTTTTTGGGATGAGCAATTTTGTGTTGTAGTTGCCCATCATTAGTTAATAACAATAATCCTTCACTATCTCTATCTAATCGACCAGCAGCGTAAACATCCTTTATTGGTATATAATCTTTCAAGGTTTTTCGGTTTTCTTGATCTGTAAATTGGCACAGAACATCGAAAGGTTTATTAAAAAGTAATATTTTTTGAATATTTATTACTGGTCGTACCTTTGGGTTGGGTTTTGCTCTATGTCTTATACTGCCTTTGCTGTGCTTCATTACTGCCTTAGTTTATATACTATATGCCGAATTGTGCTTATGTTCTGCTATTTAAATAAGCATGGAATTCCTATATTATATCGCGCGAAAAATGAATGTTAAATAACGAATGTTAAATAACCATAGATTAAGTGGCTAGTTTACTTAATCTGTTATAGCGAGTTAAATTCAGCGTAAATATGTACGCTAATCAAATATCAATTAAAGTAGGACGCTCATGAGCACAGACACCTCTAAAATAATTTATACCATTACCGATGAAGCCCCAGCGCTAGCAACTTATTCTTTATTACCTATTATCCAAGCTTATACTGCATCTTCTGGTATTAATGTTGAAACCCGCGATATTTCATTAGCAGGTCGTATATTAGCTAATTTCCCTAAATATTTAACCAAAGAACAACGCATTGATGATGCATTAGCAGAGCTAGGTGACATGGTTACTAGCCCTGATGCTAACATTATTAAGTTACCTAATATTAGTGCTTCTGTACCTCAGTTACAGGCCGTAATTAAAGAATTACAAGGTAAAGGGTATGATTTACCTAACTACCCTGAAGAGCCTCAAAATGAAGCTGAAAAATCGATTAAATATACTTACGATAAAATTAAAGGTAGTGCGGTAAACCCTGTTTTACGTGAAGGTAACTCTGATCGACGTGCTCCTGCTTCTGTTAAACAGTATGCTCGCAAAAACCCTCACTCTATGGGGAAATGGTCTAGTGGTTCAAAATCTCATATCGCTAGTATGTCTGGTGATGACTTTTATCAGTCTGAACAGTCTACAACGGTTAATTATGCGACCAATGCGAAAATTGAATTTGTCTCACAAGATGGCAATGTAAAAGTATTAAAAGAAAACTTAGCGTTATTAACAGGTGAAATAATTGACTCGTCTGTATTACGTAAAGCGGCATTAGTTGATTTTTATAAGCAATCAATTGAAGACGCGAAAAAAGAAGACGTTTTATTATCGCTTCATTTAAAAGCAACTATGATGAAGGTATCTGATCCTGTGATCTTTGGTTGTGCTGTTGAAGTATTTTATGCAGACGTATTCGAAAAGCACAGTGAAATTTTTGAACAGCTTGGCGTAGATGCTAACAATGGTATTGGTGATGTTTATAGTAAAATCTCTCGTTTACCAAGTGATAAGAAAGCTGAAATTGAAGCCGACTTAGCTGAAGTTTTTGCAAATCGTCCTGAGCTTGCCATGGTTGATTCTGATAAAGGTATCACCAACCTTCACGTACCTAGTGATGTTATCGTTGATGCTTCAATGCCAGCAATGCTTCGCTCTTCAGGTCAAATGTGGGGACCAGATGGGCAATTAAAAGATACTAAAGCAATGATTCCAGATCGTTGTTATGCAGGTATCTACCAAGCCGTTATCGATTTCTGTAAAGAGCATGGAGCTTTTGATCCGACTACAATGGGTACAGTTCCTAACGTTGGTTTAATGGCACAAAAAGCCGAAGAGTATGGTTCTCATGACAAAACATTTGTGATGGATACTGCCGGAACTGTTCGTGTTGTTGATGCACTTGGTACAACGTTACTTGAGCACAATGTCGAAGTGGGTGATTTATGGCGTATGTGTCAAGCAAAAGACTTACCAATTCAAGATTGGGTGAAGCTAGCTGTTACACGTGCTCGTGCTTCTGGTATGCCAGCAGTATTTTGGTTAGATGAAAACCGTGCTCACGATAGCCAAATTATCAAGAAAGTTAATGCTTATTTAGCTATTCATGATACTGAAGGTTTAGATATTCAAATTTTAGCGCCAGTTGAAGCGTGTAAATTTTCATTAGCAAGAATTGCGAAAGGTGAAGATACAATTTCAGTAACCGGTAATGTATTACGTGATTACTTAACTGATTTATTCCCAATTTTAGAATTAGGTACTAGTGCTAAAATGCTATCAATTGTGCCATTAATGAATGGCGGTGGCTTATTTGAAACTGGTGCCGGTGGTTCAGCACCTAAGCACGTTCAGCAGTTTGAAAAAGAAAACCACTTACGTTGGGATTCATTAGGTGAATTTTTAGCACTTGCCGCTTCTTTAGAACATTTAAGTGTGACAACAGGCAATGCTAAAGCTCAAGTATTAGCTGATACTTTAGATCAAGCTACAGGTGAGTTTTTAGATAGCAACAAATCACCATCACGTAAAGTGGGTGAGCTAGATAACCGTGGTAGCCATTTCTACTTGGCCATGTATTGGGCTAAAGCGCTAGCAGAGCAATCAGTTGATAGCGAGCTTAAAACTACTTTTACTGGTGTAGCTCAAGCATTCACTAAACAAGAATCAAAAATTGTTAATGAATTAAATGATGCACAAGGTGTAGCCATGGATATTGATGGTTATTACTTTGCTGATACCGCTAAAGCGGAAAAAGGCATGCGTCCAAGCGAAACATTAAACACTATTTTATCTGCTTTACTATAGTATTTAACGTATTGATTGCAGAGAGCTAAACTGAAAAGTTTAGCTCTTTTTTTTTGGAATTTTTTTATCATTCAGATATTTTATGTTCAATATCACAAATAAGTGATTAGTGTAATTGCTCTTTTTCATCTACTTTAGTTAAAAAGCAGCTACACTTTATATAGCTATATTTTAGAATAACAATATTAATATATAATATTGATTGATTTATCGTGTTGTTTCTTTTATAAATTTCATAAGCATTGCTCGATGCTTATTCTTCCAATTAGGAGTGTACTTTATGACAAGTAAAATCTCGATCCCCAGCTCAGGTGGAAAAATCACCGTTTCCAATGGAAAATTATTAGTACCCAATAACCCGATCATTCCCTTTATTGAAGGTGATGGTATTGGTATTGATGTAACACCACCTATGATCAAAGTAGTTAATGCTGCTGTTGAAAAAGCTTATCAAGGCGACAAAGAGATTGTCTGGATGGAAGTGTATGCTGGAGAGAAAGCGACACAAGTGTATGATTCAGAAACCTGGCTTCCTGATGAAACACTAGAAATGTTTAAAGAATATAAAGTAGGTATCAAAGGACCTTTAACGACCCCTGTTGGTGGTGGTATGCGCTCTTTAAATGTTGCTTTAAGACAAATACTTGATTTGTATGTTTGTCAACGCCCTGTGCAATGGTTTACTGGAGTTCCAAGTCCAGTTAAAAAACCATGCGAAGTAGATATGGTTATCTTTCGTGAAAATACCGAAGATATTTATGCCGGTATTGAATATCAAGCAGGCAGCGATGATGCTGAGAAATTAATATCATTTCTATCGCAGGAAATGGGGGTGACTAAAATACGTTTTACCGAAGATTGTGGTATAGGTATTAAACCGGTATCCAAAGAGGGAACACAACGTTTAGTTCGTCAAGCTATTCAATATGCCATTGACAATAATAGAGACTCAGTGACGCTTGTTCATAAAGGCAATATTATGAAATTCACTGAAGGTGCTTTTAAAGATTGGGGTTACGAATTAGCTTGTGAAGAATTTGGAGCACAATTACTTGATGGCGGCCCTTGGTGTAGCTTGAAAAACCCAAATACAGGTAAAGAAATCATTATTAAGGATGTTATTGCTGATGCAATGCTGCAGCAGGTTCTATTACGCCCAGCAGAGTATAGCGTTATTGCAACCTTAAATTTAAATGGTGATTATTTATCTGATGCGTTAGCTGCTCAAGTAGGTGGTATTGGTATTGCTCCTGGAGCAAACCTAAGTGATGAAGTTGCTATTTTTGAAGCCACTCATGGAACTGCACCTAAATATGCGGGTAAAAATAAAGTTAACCCAGGATCAGTTATTTTATCTGCTGAAATGATGCTAAGACATATGGGCTGGACAGAAGCTGCCGACTTGTTATTAAAAGGAATGTCGGGTGCGATTGGAGCTAAAACAGTTACTTATGACTTTGAGCGCTTAATGGATGATGCGACATTAGTAACTTGTTCACAGTTTGGTGATTGTATTATCGAGCATATGTAGTAACACTAAAAGCTATATTATTGACACAAAAAACACAGCATATGCTGTGTTTTTTATTTATTGTCTTGTTTTAGTTATGCAAAGTTATTTAAAAATATAAAATTTACTCAACACATGAGTGATTAAATGTTTTAGCGATAACTATTTATAAAGACTAATCTATTTCAGAATCTGATGGTTTTATACTTGCCGCATGATGTCCTTTAGGTCCTTCATTTAACTCATAATTTACATCTTGTCCGGCTTTTAATGTTCTATAACCATCCATCTCAATTGTTGAGTAATGAGCAAATATATCTTCACCACCACTATCAGGACGAATAAAACCAAAACCCTTTGCATTATTAAACCATTTAACTGTACCGTGAGCCATACTTCTACTTCCTTCTATATCCTTCAGTATTTTTGCTGTGATTAGCCTATTTCTTTTGTTATTTTAGTATCAGTCAAAATAAATATATAATTAGGCATTCACAATCAATCATGCGGCTAAAAAATAGCCACTTATTGAATCGTAGATAAAATAATAAATTAGTCAAGTGAAATTAGATAAAAATTATCACTTTTTTAAGATTTATTGAGAAAAAAGTTACAGCAAAAGTTAGCCGTAGAGACTAAGATAAATATATGAGTAATTGGAAAGAGTTATTTGACAGCCAAGAGCTTGTCGAAGAAGATGTTAAAGAAAAAGTAGAAAAACCACCGAAATATCATGTTTTTTTACTGAATGATGATTATACACCGATGGATTTTGTTGTTGAGGTATTGTGTCGATTTTTTAATAAAAGTTCTGAGCAAGCTACCGACATAATGTTAACAATACATTATAAAGGTAAAGCACTTTGTGGCACATTTACTGCAGATATTGCAGAAACAAAAGTTGATCATGTTCTTCGCTTTGCGTTAGAAAACGAGCATCCTTTAAAATGTGTATTAGAAAAAGCGTAAATGATTTTATCACTAGAAATAAAGAAAAGTTCGCAAGGATTTGATTTGGAGTACCTATGCTTAATAAAGACTTAGAAATTTCACTAAACTTAGCTTTTCGTCAAGCCAAAGAATCCCGTCATGAATTTATGACTGTTGAGCACCTATTATTAGCGCTTTTAGATAACCCTTCTGCTGTAGAAGCTCTAGGAGCGTGTGGTGCTGATTTAGTTAAGCTTAAAAAGAGCTTACTAGACTTCATTCAAGAAACTACGCCGGTGATCCCCGCTGATGAAGATGAACGAGAAACACAACCCACGTTAGGGTTTCAACGTGTATTACAGCGAGCAGTCTTTCACGTACAGTCTTCAGGAAAAAGTGAAGTTAATGGCTCTAATGTCTTGGTTGCTATTTATAGTGAACAAGAATCACAAGCGGCATATATTCTAAAAAAATCTGATATTAGTCGCCTTGATATTGTTAACTTTATTTCTCATGGCATCGCTAAAATTGATTCACCAAATAGTGATTCAGCTATTGAAGAAGGTGAGCGAGTTACTGAAGAAGAGCCGCGCACGATAGAAAACTTTTCGGTTAACCTTAATGAAGAAGCGGCTAAAGGGAATATTGATCCCCTTATTGGCAGAGATACCGAATTAGAAAGAACGTTACAAGTGCTTAGTCGCCGCCGTAAAAATAACCCTCTTTTCGTCGGCGAAGCCGGCGTGGGTAAAACTGCTATTGCTGAAGGTTTAGCAAACCTAATTGTTAATGATGATGTCCCCGAGTTCTTAAAGGATACAACAATTTATGCATTAGATATGGGAGCATTGTTAGCCGGTACAAAATATAGAGGTGACTTTGAAAAACGCTTCAAAGGTTTGTTAAAAGAGCTTGAAGCTGATGCTAACGCAATACTATTTATCGATGAAATTCATACTATTATTGGTGCAGGGGCTGCATCGGGTGGTATGTTAGATGCTTCAAATCTAATTAAGCCATTGTTGTCAGCAGGTAAATTGCGTTGTCTTGGCTCTACAACTTATCAGGAATATCAAAGTATTTTTGAAAAAGATCGAGCATTAGCGAGACGTTTTCAAAAGATAGATATCGTTGAGCCAAGCGTAGAAGATACGACAAAAATTTTACAAGGCTTAAAAGAAAAGTACGAATCACATCATGGTATTAGATACACTAATGCCGCATTGCGTGCTGCCGCTCAACTATCAGCTAAATATATTAATGAACGTTTCTTACCCGATAAAGCGATTGACGTTATTGATGAAGCAGGTGCAAAGCAACAATTAATCGTTGCATCTAAACGCAAAAAAACGATAAGTAATACCGATATTGAGTCGATAGTGGCAAAAATGGCTCGTATACCGGAAAAATCAGTATCCTTAACGGAAAAAGATAGCCTGAAAAACCTTGACCGTAACTTAAAGCTTGTTGTGTTTGGTCAAGATAATGCTATCGAAAAGTTAACATCGGTAATTCGATTATCTCGTGCAGGTTTGGGCAGTGAAGAGAAACCTGTCGGTTCATTCTTATTTGCCGGTCCTACAGGGGTTGGTAAAACAGAAATAACGCAACAGCTATCTAAAATTTTAGGTGTAGAATTACTGCGTTACGATATGTCTGAATACATGGAAAAACATGCTGTAAGTCGATTGATTGGCGCTCCTCCAGGTTATGTTGGTTATGAACAAGGTGGACTACTAACAGATGCTGTATTAAAGCATCCACATGCTGTTGTACTACTTGATGAAATCGAAAAGGCACATGAAGATGTTTATAACATACTTCTACAAGTTATGGATCACGGTACATTAACGGATAATAACGGCCGTAAAGCTGATTTTAGGAATATTATTTTAGTCTTAACCACTAATGCTGGCGTACAGGAAACTGTGCGAAAGTCTATTGGCTTTAAACAGCAAGATCACAGTTTAGATGCGATGACTGAAATCAATAAAGTATTTTCACCTGAGTTTCGAAACCGTCTAGATAATATCGTGTGGTTTAATCACCTTGATAATGATGTTATTCAGCAAGTTGTTGATAAGTTTATTGTTGAATTACAAGCCCAACTTGATGAAAAAGGTGTTTCATTAGAGCTAACACGCGATGCTAAGAAATGGCTTGCAGAGCATGGCTATGATAAAGCGATGGGAGCACGCCCAATGTCTCGATTAATTCAAGAGAAGTTGAAGAAAGAGCTAGCTAATTCGTTATTATTTGGTGAGTTAGTTAATGGTGGTGTTGCTAAAGTGGGTGTTAAGAAAGATCAGTTAGTGATCAGTTATGAAAATAAGAAAGAGTTAATGACTGAAAAGTAGCTGCTATTATTAATTAAATGATAAAGCCTTATTCTTTGATAAGAATAAGGCTTTTTTGTGCCTTATCTAATTGAAAATATAATTAAGAAGAATTAACGATGAAGTTAAATGTACATTTTATAAATGCTTTTACTGATGTCATTTTTAAAGGTAATTCTGCAGCAGTAATTATTATTGATGATTGGTTAAATGATAGTGTTATGCAATCAATTGCCACAGAAAACAACTTATCTGAAACGGCTTTTGTAAAGCAAATTGGAAAAGGAAAATATGCAATACGATGGTTTTCGCCAATAACCGAAATTGATTTTTGCGGACATGCTACCTTAGCCGCATCATATGTCATATTTAATAATATACATACATGTGGAACAATTACATTTTTAGCTGATGCGGTAGGTGAGTTAATCATTACCAAGGAATATGATGGCTACATTAAAATGGATTTCCCAATAGTAAAAGCTGTTGAGATAACTGATTTTCCCGAGCAAATTTTAACTGGTTTATCCTTACCGCCACAAAACGTCTTATTAAGTGAGCAGGCCTATTTTGTTGTTTATAGCTCTGAAGATGATGTTATAAATGTTAAACCAAATAATGAGTTATTAAAACAGTTGGCTCCTTATGATGTGGTTGTTACTGCAATTTCAGAGCAATATGATTTTATTTCACGATACTTTTGGCCGGCAAATGGAGGAGATGAAGATCCTGTAACCGGTTCAATACATGCCGGCTTAGCTCCATATTGGGCTGAGAAACTAAATAAATTAAAACTTACAGCTTTTCAAGCTTCTAAAAGAGGAGGGCAGTTAAGTTGTGAGGTTAAAAATAATAGAGTTTTCATTTCAGGTAAGGCGATACAATATTTAAAGGGAGTGATCACAATATAAGTATGGCTCTATGCTGTAAATTTAAGGCAATAAAAAAGGCTAAGATTTCTCGTAGCCTTTTGTACTTACCTAAGTAATGTGGCTTCTAGCTCTTAATGGAAGGGGGCTTGGAAAACCAATCAGCGACACATGCTTATATTAGAGAGTACAGTCCATCGCTCTTTATAAAGGAAAAGCGTGAATTTAAGGCAATAAAAAAGGCTACGATTTCTCGTAGCCTTTCGTACTTACCTAGGTAATGTGGCTCCCCAAACTGGGCTTGAACCAGTGACACATGGATTAACAGTCCATCGCTCTACCAACTGAGCTATTGGGGAATAAACTTTTTATACTTCAGTTTATTAGTGAAGTTTAATGTGGCTCCCCAAACTGGGCTTGAACCAGTGACACATGGATTAACAGTCCATCGCTCTACCAACTGAGCTATTGGGGAATTGCTTTTCTTTCGATTAGCGTGTTAACCAACTTGGCTAACGGGGCGGAATATTAAAGACCTGTTGTCAAAGTGTCAACACAAAAATTAAGAAAAAATCATTTATTCGTTCGTTTGCTTAAATTGCGTTCACTAATGTCAGTTTATCGTCGTTTGTTGATAGTTTTCTAAACACTGTTTATCTATGCGTAATAAAAGAGATTATTATTTTAGTTATCCACTAAAGTTGTGGATAACTATGTTAGTTAATTTGTAAGAACACGTTACATAATTGGTTTATATAGCCTGCAAGCAAGTCAATAGATAAAACAATAAATATTATAAGTTAATATAATCAATTACTTACAGTTGTCTTGGTGTTTTTTTAATACTTTAGTTTGATTTTTAACCATAAGGATATTTACAGCCATTTACTGTGCATTTCTTTTAGTTTTGATTACAATGTATACCTCTAGCAATTAAGCTAATTGACAATAAGCCTTAAACAAACTTTAATGACGTCTAACAATATAACAAACAATAAGAATCAGCCGGTTAATTTACTAAAAGATCCTGTTGCACCAACACTTAAGCGAATGACCATTCCGATGATATACGGCATGATCTTATTAATGACGTTCAACTTAATTGATACATTTTTTGTTAGTATGTTGGGAACTCAACCTTTAGCGGCGATAAGTTTTACTTTTCCTGTCACTTTTACTGTTATTAGTTTAATGATTGGTTTAGGTATAGGCACATCTGCTGTGATAGCTAAATATCTAGGCCATGACGACCATGATTCAGCTAAGGACTCCGCAACCACGGCTTTATATTTATCTGCTATTGTCGTTGTTACCATCTCTTTTATAGGTTACTTGTTCACCGATCAGCTATTTACATTACTTGGTGCACAAGCCTCGTTGTTGCCTTTAATTCATCAATACATGGATATTTGGTACTTAGGTAGTGTATGCCTTATAGGACCTATGATAGGTAATGCTATTTTACGGGCTTCTGGAGATACGAAAACACCCAGTATCATTATGGGAAGTGCTGGACTTATTAATGCGGTACTTGATCCTATTTTTATATTTGGCTTTGGCCCCATCCCTGAAATGGGTTTAAAAGGCGCTGCCATTGCTACGTTGATATCATGGTTATTTGGTTTTGGCTTAGTGCTGATAATATTGACTAAGCAAAAAAATCTAATCCATACGACATTATTACCGTTAAAAACCATTATCTTATCCTGCAGAAGTATTTTAAAAATAGGCTTACCTGCCGCAGGTGCTAATATGTTAACGCCTATTGCTGCGGCGATTATGACCGCAATAGTGGCAAGGTATGGCGAACATGCCGTTGCAGGCTTTGGGGTTGGTTCAAGAATAGAATCTATTGCTTCATTAGTTGTGCTAGCTTTGTCAATGACACTGCCGCCTTTTATTAGTCAAAATTTTGGTGCTGGCAATATGAAAAGGGTAGAAGATGCCTTTAAAACGTCGGTGAAATTTGTTTTATTTTGGCAAGTTTTAATCTACGGGGTTTTAATCATTGCGGCTCCTTGGATCTCTTTAGCTTTCGCAAAAGAACAAGCAGTAGCTGAAATTATCACCTTATTTATTTGGATATTACCTTTAGGTTATGGCTTTCAGGGGATTGTAATATTAACCAACTCTTCATTTAATGCCTTGCATAAGCCGATGGTTGCTTTAATGCTAAGCATTATTCGACTTTTCGTCTGCTATGTTCCTCTCTCATATATTGGAAGTTACTTCTGGGGTTTACATGGATTTTTTGTAGGTGCTTTACTAGGAAATGTGTTGATGGCAGCAATTTCTTATCGTTTGTTTAGTAAGCAGTTTACTCATGGTGAGTTCAAGATACAGGAGCAAATCTCTTGAAAGCATTAACACTTGAATCAAACTATACACCTAGTGGTGATCAGCCCACGGCTATTGCACAGTTACTAGATGGCATAGACTCCGGGTTGGCGCATCAAACATTATTAGGGGTTACAGGATCAGGTAAAACTTTTACTGTCGCGAATGTTATTGAAAAATTAAATCGTCCCACCATGATGTTAGCGCCCAATAAAACATTGGCCGCACAACTTTACGGTGAAATGAAAGAATTCTTCCCAAATAATGCCGTTGAATATTTTGTTTCTTATTATGACTACTATCAACCTGAAGCCTACGTACCGACAACGGATACATTTATTGAAAAAGATGCTTCAGTTAATGAACACATAGAGCAAATGCGACTGTCTGCCACTAAAGCACTGCTTGAGCGTCGTGATGTCATTATTATCGCTTCAGTTTCCGCAATATATGGTTTAGGAGATCCAGATTCGTATTTGAAAATGATGTTACACATTAGTGTTGGCGATATTATAAATCAACGTGATATTTTACGCCGTTTAGCTGAATTGCAATACACTCGTAATGATGTGGCATTTTCTCGTGCCACCTATAGGGTTAGAGGGGATGTCATCGATATTTTCCCTGCTGAGTCGGATCGTTTAGCACTACGCGTTGAATTATTTGATGAAGAAATTGAAAGAATTAGTCAGTTTGACCCATTAACAGGGCAAGTTGAGCGAACATTAGCCCGAGTAACTGTTTACCCAAAAACACATTATGCGACTCCAAGAGAGAAAATTCTAGCGGCAGTAGAAAATATAAAAATAGAATTAAAAGATCGTTCAGCCTTTCTAAAAGAAAATAACCGCCTAGTAGAAGAGCAAAGAATATCTCAGCGAACACAGTTTGATATTGAAATGATGACAGAGCTGGGTTATTGCTCAGGTATCGAAAATTACTCTCGCTATTTATCAGGACGTGAACAAGGTGAAGCGCCACCAACGTTATTTGATTACCTACCAGATGATGGTTTATTAATTATCGATGAATCACACGTTACTGTGCCACAAATAGGCGCTATGTATAAAGGTGACAGATCACGTAAAGAAAATCTCGTACAGTATGGATTTCGTCTACCATCAGCACTCGATAACAGACCAATGAAGTTTGATGAATTTGAAGCGTTGTCACCACAAACTATCTATGTTTCTGCCACGCCTAGTAATTACGAAATTGAAAAATCGGCAGGAGATATAGCTGAACAAGTTGTGAGACCCACAGGCTTATTGGATCCTGAAATTGAAGTGCGCGGCGTAGAAACACAAGTTGATGATTTATTATCGGAAATAAATAAGCGTCTACCATTGAATGAGCGAGTACTGGCGACTACGTTAACTAAACGCATGGCAGAAGATTTAACTGATTATTTAGATGAACATGGTATTAAAACACGCTATTTACACTCTGATGTTGATACCGTTGAACGTATGGAAATCATTCGTGATTTTCGTTTAGGTAAATTTGATGTATTAATCGGCATTAACCTATTGCGTGAAGGTTTAGATATGCCGGAAGTTTCTCTGGTTGCAATACTCGATGCTGACAAAGAGGGCTTTTTACGCTCTGAGCGCTCTTTAATACAAACAATTGGTCGTGCGGCACGTAATATAAATGGTCGAGCAATCTTATATGCCGATAAAGTGACTAAATCAATGCGCAAAGCGATTGATGAAACTCAGCGTCGCCGAGCTAAGCAGCACCAATATAATATCGATAATGGCATCACACCAAAAGGGGTTATTCGAAAAATAACCGACGTAATGGATACTGGTGGCTTCAGTAAAGGAAAAGAATTAAACAAGGTTGCAGAGCAACAAGCGGGCTACAAAGTGGATGCGCAAGGCGAACTCCACATGATGACCACGAAAGAAATTGATAATGAAATAGAGCGACTAGAAAAAACAATGTATTTGCACGCGCAAAACTTAGAGTTTGAGCAAGCAGCTTCAGTTCGTGATGATATTGCTAAGTTAAGAACTCAGCAATTATCAAGTTAATGTAAATTTATTTAAGCTCTAAAATAGAATAATGACCAAGTATGGTAGCAATTGAGTCACTATTGCAATTACTTAGATGGCTTATATCTTCAATAATTTTATCTTGAATATCTACTGGAAATAATAATAATTGCTCCAAATACAAGTGAGCCTGAGTGTCATTATTCGCGTCTATTAGTTGATTTAAATGCCGAGCATGATGTTTGTACGTTGCACACATAAAAACTATCCTCAAAATTAGTGGATACTTCTTAAGTTTAGTCGAGCCTAGCTTAAAGGTTATATAGTTTTAATCTTAAAAAAATAATCAAAGGAAGATAATATTCTATAGCACTGAAAGTTATTAAAATTCAGTATATTATTCTTCAGGAGAAAAGATAAGATTATTGAAGACTAGATTATTTTCCACAATGAGGACATTTTTGCCCATGATGACCTTGTTTTAATAAGGTGATACTACGTTGTAGATCTTTTGGCTCTATCTCAAGCTTATCCGCTAACTCTTCTAAAGCTTGATATTGTTCTTTATCAATATACCCCGAGGATAATGCATCTTTGATATGAGCATTCAAATTTTTACGACGCTCTCTTAACTCCTCACCAAAACGAGCGGCTAGCATTCCTGCTGGTAATGCCACCAAGCCCACACCAATTAGCATGATAAACGTTGAAATGATTTTTCCAATGGCAGTAACAGGTACTACATCACCATAGCCAACTGTTGTCATGGTCACTACAGCCCACCAGAAAGACTGAATAATACTACCGAAAGCATGTGGTTGAATTTCACCTTCGACTGAGTGCATTAAACTTGCGGCGATAATGATTAAAAACATCATAACCATCATTGCGGCAGTGATGCTTTTTAATTCTTTATTAATAACACTAATAAAGATATTAAAGCCTTTAAAATAGTGGGTTAATTTTAAGAGCCTTAACACTCTTAGTAATCTTAAGGCTCTAAGATCAACAGATAAGAACATTGCGATTATAAAAGGTAATATGGCAATTAAATCAATTAATGCCATAGGTGTCATCATATAGTTTATTCTGGCTTTGCCACTAGATAGGTGTAAATATTTTTCACTTTCTACACAACACCATACGCGTAACAAATATTCAATACAAAATACTGAAAGGGAAATGAGTTCAAATAAAGCAAACTGTTGATGATACAACTGATGATATTCAGCCTCGGATTCGAAAACGGCGGCAATCACATTGGTAATAATTAAAACAATGAGTAAAGTATTAATTAATCTAGCACTTAAGCTTCTTTTGGTTTCGCTTTCTAGCAGTTGATAAGTTTTTGTTCTTAAACTAGTAGAAGTTACTGTATTCTCTAATAAAGGCTCTGACATGATTTCACTGTTTTTAGTTAACGTAAAACTAAGATTATTGTGTATGCGTAAATGCTTAAACTCGCCACTTATTATTCATAAGCAATTGGGTCAGTAACATTATTATCACGAAAAGCCTCTAAACGCTCTTGGCACGCACCACATTTCCCGCAAGCTTTTTCTCGACCATTATAGCAGGTCCAAGTATTACTATAATTTAAACCCATATTAATACCATCAGTTAATATAGCTGTTTTGTTTACATTTAGATAAGGGCTAAAAATCTCAACGCTTTCATAATTGGCGATTTGACAAACATCATTCATTTTTTCTACAAACTCAGGGCGACAATCTGGGTATATCGCATGATCGCCTGAATGAGCACCATAATAAACTTGTGCAGCTTCAACAGAAACGGCATAACCAACAGCTAAAGATATTAAGATCATATTACGGTTAGGCACTATGGTTGATTTCATATTTTCAGCTTCATAATGTCCCTCAGGGATCTCTATATCATCGGTAAGAGAAGAGCCAGCTAACAGCTGGTTTATTGCTGATATATCGATAACTTTATGAGGAATATTTAATGAATTACAAACACTGCTCGCACATTCCAACTCTTTTACATGTCGTTGTCCATAATCAAAAGATAATGCATAGACTTGTTTACCATCTTTTAACGCACGATTAAGTACAGTAAATGAATCCATGCCACCAGAATATATAACAACCACTTTACCTGAAGATTTGTCATTAGCGGATAGTTTTTCTGTCATTATTGAGTCTCTTTAAAAATAATAATACCAATTCGTATAAGAAAATGATCGGTATAAGGTATAATCGATAAACTATATTTTACTCGATTAAACTAACAGGCAAAAGTATAAAGTGAAAACTTGCTCAGATATTAACACCAGATATAAAATCAATGAACTCTTTGAAACTATACAAGGTGAAGGCTCATTTACAGGGCAACCATCAATATTTATTCGCTTACAAGGCTGTCCTGTAGCATGTTCATGGTGTGACACCAAACATACTTGGGATGTATCTCTTGATGATGAAGTCAATCAAGATGTTATGTTTTCAAAAACAGAAGAAACCTCTCAATGGGCTAACATGAGTGTTTCACAGATCTTAAACCTAGTTTCAGCTAAAGGTTTTAAAGCAAAACATATTGTTATCACTGGAGGCGAGCCTTGCATGGTTGATTTAACACCACTTTGCAACGCATTTGAAGAGCAAAATTACAGTACGCAGGTTGAAACTTCGGGTACCTTTGAGATTAATGTCTCAGATAAGTGTTGGGTAACAGTATCCCCCAAAATTAATATGCGCGGTGGCTACGCTATTTTATCCAGTGCTATGAATCGTGCGAATGAAATCAAACATCCTATTGCTACCGAGCAACATGTAGATGATCTAAAATCACTGTTAAAAACCCATAATGTATGTGACACCCCTATCTATTTGCAACCTATTAGTCAAAAAACTCGTGCCACAGAATTAGCAATTCAAACGTGTATTGCAAATAACTGGAGACTATCAGTTCAGGTACATAAATACTTAGGTATTGAGTAATACTATTACAAATTAACTATTTACATTGAAATAAAGATCTAGTTACACTAGTTTGGTTTACGTTATATTAACATTATGTTTTTTTCATTCACGAGATAAGGATAAATGATGATGAGCAAGACTTTTAAAATGGGATTGGTAGCAGCTATGGTAACTCTTGCCGTTGGCTGTCAATCAACAAATGCACCTCAAGTATCTGAAGACGGGATGCAATTAAAGGTAAACAAGCGCTCGACACTTGCGTATAAAAAAGAAGGTGCGAACTTTGCTGAGTACTCTCAGGTAAAGATATTACCTAGCCAAGTTGCTTTTAAGAAAAACTGGCAACGAAACTATAATCGTAATACTGCAAACCTATCAACGAGAATAAAAGACGAAGATGTATTACGCATTAAAGCAGGGGTCGCAGAACTGTTTGATGAAGTATTTAAAGAAGAGTTTGGTAACCATGGTGAAGTGAAGATAGTCGATGAAATCAGTTCAGGGACTCTTATTATGAGACCAGCTATTATCAATTTAGACATCAATGCGCCTGATACTAAACCTGCTGCTAATGTTAAAACTTATGTTCAAGAAACAGGAGAGGCAACATTATTCTTAGAATTATATGATGGAGTTAGTGGTGAAATACTCGCGAGAATCATTGACTCAGAAGTTGTTGGTGATAGAGGGTATACTCAGTGGGCAAATCGCGTCACTAACACTGCGGATGCTAAAAGAACTATACGTAAGTGGGCTAAAAACTTGAGAGAAAGTTATGAGCAAGCTCATAGTAAGCCAGTAAAATAACTTGTATTGAAATTTAGCTTCTTCTAAGCCTTGTCAGTTACTGACAAGGCTTTTTTATTTATAAATATATTTTTTAGGGACTCTATGAGAAATTCGAGTGAGTAATTCATAGTTGATAGTATCCATAAATTCAGCAACTTTTTCTACCGCGAGGTTTTCTCCCCAAAGCTCGACACTATCGCCTACGTTTACTGATTTGAGATTGGTCACATCTACAGTGATCATGTCCATAGAAACACGACCTACTATTGGCGCTAGTTCACCGTTAATCCATACGGGAGTACCGGTTTTAGCATTTCTAGGATACCCGTCCGCATAGCCTATAGCTATAGTCGCTATTTGTGATGGACGTTGTGCTTGCCATGTTTCACCATAGCCAACGTGATCACCTACTTGTAGCTTTCTTATTGCAATAATGCATGATTGTAATGTCATTGCTGGAATTAAAGTCACAGGCAAATTGCCGTTAGCAGTAGGAGTCGCACCATAAAGCGCGATACCTAAACGGTTATAATCGCCAAAGCTTTCTTGCCAGTTAATTATTCCGGCTGAATTTGCCAAGCTTAATTGGCATTGGTAGGATTTTGCTAATGATCTTAAAGCTGATATTTGCGTTAACGTTTTAGCATTGTTCTTTTCGTCTGCGTTGGAAAAATGAGTACATAACACAATACCTTGTTGTTGTGACTCGCTTAACTTATCCATTACTTTAGCAACTTGTTCGGGCATAAAGCCAAGACGATTCATACCAGTATCAACTTTTAACCACAGTTTTCCTTGATGAGCTGGAGAGCATTGTATTAGCCAATCAATTTGTTCGTTGTTGTGTAACATTAACCAAAAGTTATGGTTTTGGGCAACGACAAAATCTTGTGGCGCAAAGGGGCCTTCTAAGATTAATATTGGCGAAGTAATACCCGATTCTCGCAAAGACAATGCCTCATCAATAAATGCGACAGCAAATGCAGGAGCGTTATTATCTAATTGTTTTGCAACCAACGTGGCGCCATGGCCATAGGCATTGGCTTTAATTACCGCAATAGTTTCACTTTCGGGAGCTAGTGAATCCATTTCTCGGTAGTTATGCTCAATGGCTGTTAAATTAACAATGGCTTGGGTTTGTCTAGACTGATAACTCATATTGATTTTATTAACGATATTCAGCGCGTTACCTTTAAATTTATTAGAGTATATCACGCTTGTTTTATTAAAAGGTGAGGATATATTCTTTGTAAAGATATTTTACCTTTATATCAAAAAGAGAAATGAATACCATATTATAAATTGTTACTAGATATAAATTATTCTGCTATTTGTTGTCGTTTGAATATTTTATTTGTAGCTAGGACTGAGTAAAAATGCGACTTTTATCATTTTAAACTGACGATTATTTGTTGAGAAAATTATTTTAAATAACTATAAAGTGTATCGATATCAATGCTGCTCAGCATTCACTCTATAGGTGCATTAAGGTATAATCAGTGAAAGTAATTTCAAGTAACTGCATAAGCAAAATTTAATTGAGAATCTAAATGACAGGCAATTCAGAACAACTTTCTTTAATTCAAGAGTTAAAATCAGTCGTTGGTGCTAATTTCACACTGACAGAAAATTCAAAAAAACAAGCATACACCAAAGGCTTTAGATTTGGATCTGGTGACGCTATTGCCGTTGTTAGACCTGCAACCTTGGTAGAAATCTGGCAAGTCCTTAAAGCATGTGTGGCTGCAGATGTTGCCGTTATTATGCAAGCAGCTAATACGGGATTAACCGGAGGTTCAACACCTAACGGTAAAGATTATGATCGCTCAATTGTCATTATTAGTACTATGCGTATTGATAGTATTCATCTCATTGATGATGCCAAGCAAATCATTGGATTAGCAGGCAGTACCTTATTTGGTTTAGAAGACGTACTAAAACCCTACGGCCGAGAACCACATTCAGTCATTGGCTCGTCTTGTATTGGCGCCTCTATCGTCGGTGGTATTTGTAATAACTCTGGCGGCGCATTAGTCCAACGTGGACCTGCCTACACTGAGCTTTCAATTTATGCGCAAATTGACAGTGAAGGTAATTTATCGCTCGTTAATAATTTAGGTATTGATTTAGGCGATAGCCCTGAAGAAATCTTAACTAATTTACAACAGAAAAACTTTTCAGATAAAGATGTTGGTTTCCCTTCAAAGCGAGCTTCAGATAACGAGTATCATGAACGCGTTAGAGAAATAGATGAAGATACGCCATCGCGTTACAACAATGATGGTCGTCGTTTATATGAATCTTCAGGCTGTGCAGGTAAATTAGCCGTATTTGCAGTACGGATGGATACATTTGCAATCCCTGAGAAACAACAAGTATTTTATGTCGGTACTAATGATCCTGCTGTCCTTGCTCAAATTCGCCGTGATATATTGTCTAAATTTAAATCGTTGCCGGTATCTGGTGAGTATTTACATAGAGATTGTTACGATGCATCAAAGAAATTCGGTAAAGATTCATTTTTAGTAATTGATAAGTTGGGCTCTAAATATATGCCTAAAATGTTTTCAATTAAACGTACAGTGGATCGTATTGCTGATAATTTAAAATTCTTGCCCAATAAATTTTCAGACCGCATGATGCAATATATGAGCTATTTATGGCCGAATCACTTACCCAAACGCATGGAAGAATATCGAGATAAATATGAACATCATTGGATCATTGAAATGAGCAATGAAGGTGTGGATGAAGCCAAAAGCTATTTTGATGAATTTTTCGCTTCAAATGAAGGAAATTATTTTGAGTGTACCGAAGAGGAAGGTAAAAAAGCCATTTTACATCGCTTTGTAGCAGGTGGTGCTATTGGCCGTCAACAATTGATGAATAGTAAAGAGCTTGGCGCTATCATGACTATCGATGTCGCCTTTCCTCGTAATGAAAAAGATTGGTTTGAAACATTACCTGCAGAGTTAGATGATTTGATTGAAGTTAAGCTTTATTATGGTCACTTATTCTGTCATGTTATGCACCAGAACTATATTTTGAAAAAGGGTGTTAGTGCTAAAGAAGTGAAAGATCAAATCTTAGCAACATTCGATGCCAGAGGGGCAGAATACCCTGCTGAGCACAACGTTGGTCATGAGTACTTTGCAAAAGACGACTTAAAAGCCTTTTATAAAGAGCTAGATCCAACTAACAGTTTTAACCCAGGTATAGGTAAAACTTCTAAATGTAAACACTGGCATTAAAAAATAATAAGGGACTTTATGAGATTATATCCATTTACATTCACCGCTCTTGCAGCATTAAGCACATTTGCGCCAATAGCAAATAGTGCTGAGTTGTTTAAAAATGAAAAAACATCGATAAGCTTAAACGGTAATTTATCGATTTATTATTTAAATAATGGTGAAGTAGAAGAAATTAGCGATGGCTTTTCCCGTTATATGTTTGATATGTCTCATAACCTTAAAAATGACTGGCAGGCGTTAGCTAAATTAGAGTGGGGCGTTCAAGTCTCCAACACGGATGATAAGATTATAGTTAACCATAATGGTTTAACGAGCACAGGCCCCACGTCTGACACTACTTGGTTAAGGCAAGGTTATGTCGGTGTATCTCATAATGAGTATGGTAGCTTCACACTGGGTAAACAGTGGGGCACCTCTTATGATTTAGCTGGCTTAACTGATATTTTTGAAATATTTGGTGCAGAAGCCTCTGGCACTTATAACTTTGGTACTGATGGCGGTTTTTCTGGCTCAGGTAGGGCAGAGCAAGCGATGCAATACCGAATCAAGTATCAAAATGTAAGTTTTGCATTGCAATATTTAGCGTCTGAGGATGAGTTATATACAAGCGGTGAAAATGGTGAAGATTTTTCCGCCATACTAAACTTTAATAATGCTTATGGTATGTCGATAATGTACCAAACACCTTATGATATAGGGCTCGGTCTAGCCTATAACAAAGCGAAATTAAGTTTGGGAGCTAACGGTGAGACATCACGTAGTTTTGACGATGAGTTGATTACAGCATCAATAACATATCGCTCTCACAATGATCTCGGTTTACATGTAGCTGTGGTTTATTCAGACATGACTAATCATGATATCAATGATGTTGGTCAACTCATGAATAAAGCGAAAGGAATAGAAGTTTTTTCAGCCTATCGCTTTGACAATGATATTTCGTTGATTTTAGGGTACAACTCATTAGAAGATCGTTCTTCAATTAACATCGGCTCAGATGGCTCTTTCCATAAAGAATATTTTATATTAAGTGCTAAATATCATTGGGATGACGATTTTTACTTGTACATTGAAAGTAAAGTTGATGACTCTACTTTAGCAGAAACAACCACCAGTCTTGCTGAGGATGCCACAGGTATTGGCATGATGTTTACTTTCTAAGAGCGTGAGCCATGGCTGATGATAAATTAATCACCTTGTTAAAAATATCCATTGGCCTTGGTTTGTGCTTACTCGGTTTAGGCATTTATTTTCATAACTTTAGTGATTATATCGAATCTTTAGGCGTTACAGGTATTATTATCAGTGCAGCATGCATTGCTTTAGGCTTAGTTTTCTCTTTACCAACCAAAATGTATTTAACCTTTCTTTTGGTTAAACGAGAAGCAGAACAAGCCTCTCTTTCTCATAAAGCAACAACTCACTCAGATAAAAAGTAAAAAATCCCCTTAAAAGCATTATTTACCCTACATAATCATTGATTTTCGTGTAAAATCATCAGCATTTTTTAAGTCTATTTACTAAACGTATATTTGTATGACTACAAAGTGCGTTTTTAGTCCCGTTTTAGAGGAAATCATGAGTTTAGACACTACCACAATAGATGGCATAGTTGCGCAAGCTGAAACAGCTATCAGTGAAGCCAGCGATCCTAATGCGTTAGATCAAGTACGCGTAAATTTTTTAGGTAAAAAAGGTTTATTTACAGAGCAAATGAAAGGCTTAAGTAAATTACCCAAAGAAGAAAAACCTAAAATGGGACAAATCATTAATATTGCTAAGCAAAAAGTCCAAAAGTTACTTACTGAACGTGGTGAAGTACTTCGTGCTGCTGAAATTGCTGAAAAACTGGCTGCAGAGTCTATTGATGTAACGCTTGCTGGTCGCGGTACTGAAGTTGGTGGTTTACATCCTGTTTCTCGTACCATTGCTCGTATCGAAAGTTTCTTTGGTGACTTAGGCTTTGAAGTAAAAGCAGGCCCTGAAGTTGAAGATGATTATCATAACTTCGATGCTTTGAATATCCCTGAGCATCATCCTGCACGCCAAGATCATGATACGTTTTATTTTAATCCTAAATTAGTCTTACGTACTCAAACCTCAGGTGTACAAATTCGAACCATGGAAGTTGAAAAACCACCACTTCGAATTATCTCTCCGGGCAAAGTGTACCGTAATGATTATGACCAAACTCATACACCTATGTTCCATCAGGTTGAAGGTTTAATGGTTGATAAAGACGTCAGCTTTACTCACCTTAAAGGTATTTTACATGACTTCTTACATCACTTTTTTGAAGAAGAAGTAGAAATTCGTTTCCGCCCTTCATATTTCCCATTCACTGAGCCTTCAGCTGAAGTAGATATCATGGGTAAAAATGGTAAATGGTTAGAGGTATTAGGTTGTGGCATGGTGCACCCTAATGTGCTTAAAAGTGTCGGTATTGACCCTGAAGTCTATACTGGTTTTGCTTTCGGTATGGGAGTTGAACGCTTAACTATGTTGCGTTATGGCGTCAACGATTTACGTGCATTCTTTGAAAACGATCTTCGTTTCTTAAAACAGTTTAAGTAGGAAATACTCATAATGAAATTTAGTGAATCTTGGTTACGTGAGTGGGTAAATCCTGCACTTTCTTCTGATGACTTAGCGCATCAAATTACTATGGCTGGATTAGAAGTAGACGGCGTAGACCCTGTTGCTGGTGAGTTTACTGGCGTTATTATTGGCGAAGTGGTTGAATGTGGACCACATCCCGATGCAGATAAATTACAAGTGACTAAAATCAACCTAGGTGATTTTGGTGTTGGTGAAGGGCGTGAAGAAGGTGAATTAGTTGACATCGTATGTGGTGCTAAAAATTGCCGCAAAGGTTTAAAAGTTGCGGTAGCAACAGTCGGCGCTGTATTGCCAGGTAATTTTAAAATTAAAAAAGCCAAGCTTCGTGGCGTGCCATCATTCGGCATGCTTTGTAGTGAGTCTGAAATTGGCTTAAGTGATAGCTCTGATGGCATCATGGAATTAGCATCGGATGCACCTGTTGGTACTTGTGTACGTGAGTATTTAGATTTAAATGACGTAACAATTGACGTTGATTTAACGGCAAACCGTGGCGATTGTTTAGGCATTAAAGGCCTAGCGCGCGAAGTGGGTGTGCTTAACTCTCAATCAGTAACCGAAGTTGAAATAGCTGCCGTTACTCCCAGCATTGATGATGTACGTGAAATTAATATTGAAGCAGGTGAAGCCTGTCCTCGTTATTTAGGACGTGTTATTAAAAACATCAACCCAAATGCGCAAACACCATTATGGATGGTTGAAAAGCTACGTCGTTGTGGCACACGTGCAATTGACCCTGTGGTTGATGTAACTAACTACGTATTACTTGAGCTTGGTCACCCAATGCATGCCTTTGATTTAGCCAAAATAGACGGCAAGGTTAATGTTCGTTTTGCTAACAAAGATGAAAAGTTAACTTTACTTGATGAAAATGAAGTCACCCTTAAAGATAAAACCTTGGTTATCGCTGATGATAGTAAAGCTTTAGCGATTGCCGGTATTTTTGGTGGTCTAGATTCAGGCGTTACCAGTGCATCAACTGATATCTTCTTAGAGAGTGCTTTCTTTGCACCATTAGCGATTTTAGGTAAAGCGCGTCAGTACGGCCTACATACCGATGCATCACATCGTTATGAGCGTGGTATTGATCCAACGTTACAACATGATGCAATGGAACGTGCAACACAATTATTGTTAGACATAGTTGGCGGTCAAGCGGGTCCAATTGTGGAAGCTAAATCAGAGGAAAATATTCCTCAAACTAAGTCGGTGAGTTTACGTCGTGAAAAATTAGACTCTCGTATTGGCCATGTTATTGAAGATGCTCAAGTATCAGAAATATTAACTCGCCTTGGTTTTGACGTGTCAGACACGGGGACTGATCAAGATAAAGTTTGGCAGGTTGTTGTTCCTGCTTACCGTTTTGATATTAAAATCGAAGTGGATTTAATCGAAGAAGTAGCACGTATTTTTGGTTATAACAATATTCCTAATATTTCGCCAAAAGCGACGTTGAAAATGGTTGAGCAAAAAGAAGCTAACCTTTCTTTGGCTAAGTTAAAACAAACCTTAGTGAATCGTGATTATCAAGAAGCGATCACTTACAGCTTTGTTGACCCGAAAGTGCAATCAATAATCCATCCTGAACAAGCTGTGATGACATTACCTCATCCAATTTCTTCTGAAATGTCTGAAATGCGTTTAAGTTTATGGACCGGCTTATTGCAATCGGTTGTGTATAATCAAAATCGTCAACAAAGTCGAATCCGTTTATTTGAAACTGGTTTACGTTTTGTACCTGAAGAATCAGCTGAAAACGGTGTTCGCCAACAAAATATGATAGCCGGTGTTATTTGTGGTAATCGAGTTGATGAGCATTGGGGAATGGATAAAGCAGCCACTGATTTCTATGATATGAAAGGTGATGTTGAAGCACTATTATCGCTAACGGCTAATAGTGATGAATATGACTTTTCTAAAGCAGAGGTTGCAGCGCTTCATCCAGGACAAACAGCTCAAATTACTAAAAATGGTAATTTAGTTGGCTATGTTGGAGCCTTACATCCTGAATTAACTAGAAAATTAGGTTTAAATGGTCAAACTTTTGTTTTTGAACTTTTATTGTCAGAAGTATTAGTACAAAAATTACCCGAAGCCAGTGCTGTATCTCGCTTTCCTGCTAACCGTCGTGACTTGGCGGTAGTAGTAAAGGAAGAAGTTGATGCAAAAAAAGTGTTACAACTTATTGAAAAGGTTGGCGGAAATTATTTAATTGATCTAAACTTGTTTGATGTATACCAAGGTCAAGGCATCAAAGACGGCTATAAGAGTCTTGCTATTGCCCTAGTATTACAAGATATTGAGAAAACGCTTGAAGAAAAAGACATCACAGATGTTATTGATCGAGTCGTTGAATCCTTAAAAACAGAGTTGAATGCATCACTGAGGGACTAAGCAATGGCGCTTACCAAAGCAGAAGTAGCAGAACATTTATTTGAAAAAGTTGGGCTGAGCAAGCGCGACGCAAAAGATATGGTTGAAATCTTTTTTGAAGAAATACGTGAAACCTTAGAAAGTGGTGAGCAAGTTAAGCTTTCAGGTTTTGGTAACTTCGACCTGCGTCAAAAGAGCGAACGTCCTGGTCGTAATCCTAAAACTGGTGAAGATATTCCAATTTCTGCCCGTAAGGTTGTAACCTTTAGACCCGGTCAAAAATTGAAAAGCCGTGTTGAAGATGGTAATAACGACTAGAAAAATAGCTTAATTAGTTACTAATTTTGTTATTTAAATAAACCACATTAATCCAGTGTTAATGTGGTTTTTTATTGCAGAAAATTCACAAGGTCAATTACACTTCATTATTTATCTTAATTGTATTGTTAAAATCGAGTGTATTCTTAACTTTAGCTTTTACAGGCTTAAGTGTCGCTAATAGCTCCTTTGCATCAGCTTTACTTAATGGGGATACTTGGCAATTATGTTCGAAAGCAAGCTTTCTTAACTTGATTGCCAGTGGCGATTGTAATTGTTCAGGTTTGGCATCAACAATTAAAGCGTATTTATGTAAATGATTAACTGCAGTAATATATTGCTCAGCAGAGATAGCCTTTATAAATGCACTCTTTTCTTTTCGGCGCTCTAAATGTGTGATATTAGCGTAAAACGCTATTAAGTGATTTCTATATCGGTATAAAAGACTTATAAAGCCTAATGATATTATGATGGCTAACGCATATTTTAGCGTGTTAATACTTAACGAAAAACCGGTTTGACTCGTGTTATTTATAGCTGGAGAATTTGTTCCTGCCGTTAATGTCAGCTGGTTTATTACCAATGTTTCTAATTCATTTGTTTGAGTATTCCACCAGTAAATGGATTGTTCAGGAATTTGATATTCACCACTGTGTTCAAATATATAGGTAAATGACTCAATTCGTGTGCCAATTAATTCACCTCTGTTTGATTTATCAAAAACTTGCGGCGTTTTTTGGTAAATACTCAAACCTTTGATGTCGGGGTGAGTCAGTGGCGGGATCATCATTGCGGGTGAGTTTTGAGAGCTTATCACTACTTCAACACTAAGAGCATCACCCAGAGCATAGTTTTGCTTGTCATTAAAATCTGATGTTACCTTCAACTCGACTTTTGGTGAAACGATGAAGTTATCTATCCCTACTAATTCCTCTGGTAGCGAAACTACAAAATCTTGTTGTTTGGTATTAATTATTCCTTCTACTATGCCATTGTGCTCAGTATTTACAGAGATACCTACTTCAATTTCAGGTAAAACAAAGTGTCCCGCTCGTCTAGGGTAGATAGTTATTTCTCTGGTTTGTGTCGACCAAGTTTCACCTGACACTCGTTTAGTACCGTTAATGCTAATTTCACTGTTTGCTAAAATTATAGTGTCTGTTAACTCAAAAGCTTTAACTTTAGTGCCTTTGGAAAACCAACGTTGACTGGCTATTTCAATAGTGATGATTAATGGTTGCCCGACAATTTGTTGTTCATTTTGTTTAATTGAAGTTTCAATGGTGAGCTGATTATTTGCTATTAAATCTTCTAATGTTAACGCATAACTTTTCAAGCTTAAGGTCGTTAACGTTAAAGTAACTAAAGCATAGATAACTAAAGTCTTAGCATAATAACTCGAGACTAAATTACTCATGGTTAGGTTATTGTGCATCGGCGCTACCTTTATGTTTTTTCTTTGCTTGCTGTTGAAAATAAAACTTTTGCGACAAGAAGTTTGCAGGATCTTTTTGTACTTGCCTTAGCCACATGTCATTAAGATTGTCATCAAGTAATAATTGCTCTGAGCTTAGTTGCTCTCTTTTTTGTGTTCGTGCTTCTTGTTTTTCAGCGCCATCACCAGTTTGCGGTTCATCACCTAGCTCTTTTATTGACTCGCCTGGCTCAGGTGCCTGGGCTTCAGACATACGGTTTACTTCATCAATAATGGCTTGTACTAGATCGAGATTCGTTTGGGCTGCTTTATAATCAGGATGCTTATCTAGAATACTTTGATATAAATCTCTGGCTTTAAGGTAGTTACGCCCATGCGCTAAGGCATTAGCTTGTGCTAACAGGTTTTCTCTATCGTTAAATTGGCTATAAAGTATAGCTGCGGTATCGTAATCTTCATTGCCATAGGCGCTAAAAGCTTGCCAGTGTATATTAGTAAAGGTTTTACTGGCCTGTTCATATTTCCCGTAATTAAAGAGTATTTGCCCTTGCTGATCTTTAGTGAGCCACAAGTCAATAAACTGATGAGGTTTTATGGCGGTATAGCTAATCAAGCTAATGAGTAATAAGCTTGATAGCAATACTTTATATTTTGTTTTAGCGATTATTACCATTGCAATGTCCAGCCTCTTCTAAACCAAAATAGAAAAATAAAACCAATAACAAAGGTTAGTGGGTAGCCAGAATCAAGCCAAGGCCGGCTTTTATCATCTACTATGACTAAGTTGTGCTCAATATAGCGATTAATTTCTATAACATCACTTTCCTCTATCGTCATGTTGACCAAACGGCCATGACCACTATTAGCAAGTGCAACTAGTTGAGATTGTTGCATGGGAATAATATTGCTTTCGCTATCTAACTCTTCTGGGGGCTTGCCAATCGTCCATACGATTAATTGGTTCCCTTGAAGCTTTTCTTCACTATTAAAATACTGGCTAAATTGTTCACTACTTTGTTGACTTGCACCATCGCCAATCACTAACAATGTACCGGGTACATTAGACGTAGATAATAATGATTGTGTTAGCGGTAAAACACTTTCAACCAGTTTACCTTGTACAGGCATTAATTCACTCGATAGGCTATCAAGAAAGTGTTGAATCATCTTCTGATCATTGGTTATTGGCATTACTACATGAGCTGAGCCAGCATAGGCAATTAATGCGGTTTTTGTGTCGCCCCTAAGCTGAAGTAACTGTAATATTTTTTGTTTCGCCCTGAGTAATCGACTTGGTTGAATATCACTTTGCTCCATGGTGGTGGAAACATCTAACGCGATAACTAACGCAGAATTATTTTCACTAAAAGGGGAGGGTTGTTGCTGCCAAGTAGGCCCCATCAAAACAAGGCATACAGGAAATGAAATGATCAAAGATAATTTCTGTGGTGACAACCAATGATTAGTATTTCCCTTTACTGTCAAGGTATTAAGAATCTTTGGTGACATGACTTTTCGCCACATAGACAAAGTATCATCTCTATTGCCAAAGAAATGTAAAATCAAAAACATAATAATAAAAGTGATGAACCAATATGGTCTCATGAAATGAAAATGCTGCCACTGGCTAAAGTGTAATAATTGTTCTAATTCATTCATTGCCAGCCTCCAACGTATTTAATCTGCTTTTGATGGTTTTACGCTGGATATATCCTCGGTAGTAAAAACGCAAGTTAACTAACGACAAAGAGATAATATAAATCAATACGATGAGCATGATCGGGTAGTGGTGTATGCTGGTTCTGGGTCTAAATGATACTGAATCAAATAACTCAGGCTCCATGACGTTTATCTTGCTGTAAACCTGCTTTAATTCATCACTATCTAGCGCTTGAAAGCTTGCCCCTTTAGTTAGCTCACTCATTTTTTCTAATACGGCTAAATCTACCTTTTCCTCACCAACAGCCGTTGGGTCGCCAATAGCAATAGAGTAAATTTTAATATCATAAGCCGCAGCGACTTTTGCAGCGTCTACAGGCGGTACTTTAGAGGCAGTATCATTACCATCTGTTAATACAATTAAGACTCTGTTTTTAGTTTGTGATTGTTCAAATACGCTAATCGCTAGGCCAATGGCATCACCAAACGCAGTACTTGGCCCTGCCATGCCTATTTCACTTTCCTCAAGTAACGCCAACCAAGTGGTAATATCACTGGTAAATGGAGCCTGCAAATATGGGGCATCACCGAATAAGATTAAGCCCAGCCTGTCATGCTCCCTTCCTTTTGCAAAATTTGCTAACACTTGCTTAACGGCGCTTAATCTATCTACCTTGAACCCATTTTGTAAGGTAAAGTCCTCAACAGCCATAGAGCCTGATAAATCGACGGCTATCATTAAATCTCTGGCAGACTTACTTTGAGTGATGGGTGCGCCTATATGCTCTGGTTTTGCCATTGCGGTGACGATACATAGCCATGTGATTAAAGTAATTAAACGTTGGAGGTTGTTTCTATTTAGCAGTACAGCACCACTTTGCGGCTTTTCACCGGTAACATCCACTAAACGGGCAAAATAAGGCACCTTCACCGAAGATTTCTTTTGTTTATAAACAGGCACCAACCATATAACAAGCAATGGTAAAGGTAGTAAAAAGAAATATAGCGGGTAAGCAAACTCTATGGTGCTAAAGTCAAAGTGTAAGAAATTAAAGCTCATCATATTGACTCCTATGATGATTAATCCACAAGGTCATTTGTGTTATTAATACTTGGTAGTGCTCGGCTTTAAAAGATAAGGAGTCTATAGGCATATACGCGAGTTGATGTAAAAGCTTAGGGCACGAAGTGGTAAAATTACTTTGCTGGCATTGCTGATCAAGCCAGTGCTCCCATTCATCACCACTTAGCTGACTTATGTCGGTACGGCTAAAAGCACAAAGCGCTGTTTTTCTTAATAAGGCGGGTAATTGCTGATAGGCTTTTACATCATTACTTTGCTGACATTGATTTAACCATGCAAGCGCTTCACGTCGATAAGCATTTTGCTGGTAATGTTTATAAGCACGATAGCCTTTTCGTATTGCCAAAATTAATAAGGCAATAGCTAATAATTTCCAGCCTAACGTTTGTGGTAACCAACTAATAGTTTCTGGAGCTTGATTCTCGACTATTTTTTCTAAAAGGTAATTTCCCCATGGCTTTTCAAAAGGGGGAGTTATCGGTGAAGTCTGCATAGAAAATATCATGTCAACGAGCTCCAAAGGCTTTTCTTACTTGACTATCAACAGGTCGCAATGTGTCAATGGATAATAAAGGAATGCGATATTTTTTCGCCATGTCATCATACGCTTTTAGCTGGCGAGCGATTTCTGCCTGATATTTTTTTTGCATGTTTTGATCTGTCGATGAGAATTGAATTTGTTTATCACCATCACTGACAACCATCTGTGGCATTTTGGGTAAATCTAACTCGAGGGGATCGAACACGTGACAGGCAATGACTTCACTATGTTGACGTATTTGTTTTATATGATCTGTACTTTGCTCATTCCAATTGTGTCCATCGCCGATAAGGATGACTAAGGCATTATGACCCACCACCATACGCAATTTATCGAGCATATTATTAAAGGATTCGCTGTCATTGTGCTCAACCTTATTCGATAAATTCAATTGATGATTCTTTTTAACCACCTCAGTTAAGACATTAATAACATGACCACGTCCGCGTTTAGCTGGTACAACTTTTACTTCATGATCATTGTATATAACCGCACCAACGCGATCGCCTGTTTCCACCACCCTCCAAGCCATCAGAGCAGCAAGTTCGGCCGCAATTACTGATTTCATTTTATGACTACTGCCAAAAAACATCGTCATACGTTGATCTATAGCAAGATAAACATTACGCTCTTTTTCTTCGGTATATACCTTGATATGTGGCTTGCCAGTACGCTGAGTAACTTTCCAGTCCATAGAGCGAATATCATCACCAGGGCGGTAATGGCGTAGCTCTTCAAAATTTAAGCCACGACCACGTAATTTAGAAACATGTTTACCGGAAAGTAAACTGTTTGCAGGCTGATTTGGCATAAATGAAAAGCCACGCGTTTTAAATTGTAAACGTCTAAGCTCATTTATATCAGCATAAATTAAGTGTTCATCTTGTTGTTTAGTCATGTGCTTAATCCCTAAGCAATTGATACCTGTCGTAATATTTCATCGATAACATTATCGGCAGTAATCCCATCAGCCATAGCATCGTAACTTAATACTAAGCGGTGGCGTAAGACACTATGAACAATAGCGTTGACGTCTTCAGGATCACAAAAATCTTTACCATTTAACCAAGCTTGTGCTCGCGCGCATTTATCAAGGGAAATGCTAGCACGTGGACTAGAGCCAACTGAAAGCCATTGTTTTAAAGGTGAATCAGCGTAACGCTCTGGCTTTCTTGTTGCCATAACAATGGCGACAATGTAATTAACCATGGCATCGCTCATGTGAATATTGTGAATTTCATCACGAGCGGTGAAGATATGCTCAGGATCGATTTGCTCAAAACTCAACTGACTTTTTTCTTCACTACGAACTAAATTTATAATTTTTGCTTCAGCTTCATCATCAGGATAATCAACGGTGATTTTCATAATGAACCTATCCATTTGTGCTTCTGGTAAAGGATAAGTCCCTTCTTGCTCAATGGGGTTTTGAGTAGCTAGCACCATAAATAATTTGGGAAGTTTATAGGTTTTACCTGCGACAGTAATTTGTCGCTCTTCCATTGCTTCTAATAAAGCAGCTTGAACTTTAGCAGGTGAACGGTTAATTTCATCGGCTAATAATATGTTATTAAACACTGGGCCTTGTTGGAAGGTGAGGGTAGGTTTACCGTTAACCTCCTGATAAACCTCAGTGCCGGTAACATCAGATGGCAATAAGTCAGGGGTAAATTGCACACGACCTAAATCAACACTGAGAGACTTCGCTAAACTTTTTACCGAGCGTGTTTTAGCTGTGCCGGGTAAACCTTCTAGCAGCACGTTACCATTAGTTAGTAGTGAAATAAGCAGTGCATCTACGACATGTTCCTGTCCAATTACAGACTGCTGTATTTGGCTCTTTAATAATTGCAGTGCGGATAAACTTTGGCTCATAGTACTTTCCTTTGATTTATTTGCTTAGTTTTTAAGTTGTGCTCTTAATTGTTCAATAACATTATTCGGAGCTACTTGCGCTAATTTTGTTAAACATTGTTTGGCCTGAAAGGCTTGATGTCGTACTTGCATTTCACATAAAGCGTATAAATGCTGTGGGTTATTACTCAGCGTAAATGCTTGAGATAAAGCTTTATACGCTTTAGTTTTGTTTTGCTGCTCTAAACTCAAACCTAGCACATAAAAATAATGACTATTTTGAGGGGCTAGCTCAGTGGCTAGTGACAAATATGTTGCAGCGGCACCTTTATCTTTTGCTCTTATATAGGCCATAGCTAGTTCAAAAGGGATTTGTGCGTAATCAGGACTGGCCTTAAGGCCTTGTAATAATACCGAGATACTTTCTTGGCTTTGTCCTAATTGGCGATATACTTGGCTTAAATTAATGTAAGCCTGTGCAAAGTTCGCTTCTATTTTCATCCCTTGTTTAAATTCTTTTATCGCCTGTTCAAAATTTCCTTGATAGCTATACACTATACCTTTATTTGAATAAGAAAAACCACGATCATTATTGTATTCTTGACTTGCAAGGTACTCATTTAAAGCAGGCGTTAACTGACCTTGTTGCTCAGGGGTTAACTGTTGCCATAAGCTTGCTAACGTAAACGCCGCAGAAATTCTTATCCCAAGTACATCATCGGTTAGTAGTGGTGATAACAAACGCCACTTTTCACTTTGTAAATTTTGCGCACCGCGGCCTTGAAGTGCAAGTACAGCGCCTAAGCGAATATATTCATTCTCGTTTTTTAACGCTCTGGCAATAGCTATGATGGTATTTGTGTTGGATGTTTCCGCCATTTTAGTTAACGCTGAGGCGCGAATTATTGGAGCATAACTAATGGTTTGTGCTATGCGTGAAAGCTCAGAGGCAACACTTTGCCATTGCTGATTAGATAGTGATAAGTTTGTTGCTGAAAAAACGTTGGCAAAATCTTTCTCTTGCTTGTGAGCGACTCTTTTTTCGGTATCAGGAAACCAGCTGCTTAATTTAGCTAGGCTCCATTGACTATTTTTATCTTCATGGCAACTTAGACAAGTATCTGGAGTGCCTATTTGTAATGCTAAATCTGGACGAGGGATGTGAAAGCCATGGTCTCGGCGTGCATCAATTTCCATATAAGTGGTTTGCGGCATATGACAATTGACGCATTGAGCTCCAGTAGAGTTATTTTCGTGTTGGTGATGTGACTTTTTAGCATAAGTATCTGCTTGGTGGCACTGTAAGCAAAGTGTTTCCACTGGCATCTTCAACTCTACTGAGTGAGGGTCATGGCAATTACTACACACGACACCGTTTTGATACATTTTAGACTGTAAAAATGAGCCATAAACAAAGTCTTCATTGTACACTTGCCCGTCAGCATGATAATTCTCATTGGTTATTAAATCGAGTAAGTATCGCTCTCCAAACGCATTGCCTTCTACATGATTGTTTTTGCTAATTTGTGAGCGGCGGCTGTGGCATTGAGCACAGGTGAGCACCTGTTGGCTGTGGTTGATTTTATTAGCCGTTAACGTGGTACTGCCTTGTTTTGGCTGCCAATGGTTTACTGAAGTGGTTAAGTCTCGATTAAAGCCATAATTTGCTATCGATTTATCTTTTGTCCATTTTATATGCTCGCTTGCAGCGCCATGACAGCTTTCACATGCGACATTTATTTCACTAAAACTGGTGCTATAGCGGTTGTTATCGCTATCGAAATTTTTGCTGACATTCGTTGAGTGGCAATCTGCGCACATGTAATTCCAATTTTGCCCGGTGTTTGTCCAGAAAAACTCCTGATGTTCCTCTGTCATATCAGGATAGAGGTTAAACCAATGTTGCCCACCTTCTTGCTTGGTACGAGAATCCCAAGCGAAGGGGATGAGTTGAACGCGACCATCTTCAAATTCAACCATGTATTGCTGAAGTGGTGTGACACCGAAAGTATATTTTATTTGATAATCGTGAAACTTTCCGTCAGGCCCCTTAATATTGACCCAAAACTCGGTATCCGAGCCATGTTCTTTTTTATAGAAACGATTCTTATCGTTATTTGATATTAGAGTAATATCATTAAAATCACCTAGCATAGTACTATTGGTTGCATGTTGCATTGATTGCTCATGGTGTGAGCCTTGCCATGCTTTATATTCTTGCTGGTGACAAGACTGACACTCTTTGGCGCCAACATAATTTGCCGTGTAAGCGACAACTACTTTCACAAAAAAAATATTAAAAAATAACAATGTGAACAACAATTTTAACTTAACAGCCATTTAACTTTTACTCATTACTAATCTAAAGCCAATATCTGCCATGCGAACATTATTGGTTGCACCATCACGGATGAACACTAAAGATTCATCTGCAGAAAATTCATAACCGCTGCCACGAAGAACCTGCATCGCTTTTTTCTTATCTTTTACTTCAAAACTGCCAACCAAAGGGTTATGAGTGTTTTTTCGCTGATAAGCCGAACGGCTCATGGTATCTTGGCAGAACTCCCAAAGGTTTCCTGTCATATCATAAAGACCTAATTCATTGGGGTGTTTTAGCCCTACAGGGTGACTTTTCTGAACTGAGTTACTGGCATACCATGCAACATCAGCTATATTATTTGAGCCACTAAACTGATAGTTTTTTGATTGATTACCACCTTTAGCTGCATATTCCCATTCAGCCTCTGTCGGTAAGCGAAAATCTTTTCCTGTTGCTTTATTGAGGCGTTCAATAAAAAGTTGGATATTAAGCCAGCTAATATTATTTACCGGGCATCTTAGGCAAGGGAAGTAGCTATAATTCCAGCCCATTACTTGCTCGAATATATCTTGAGTGAGTTCATATTTACTGATGTAAAAACCATCAAGCGTGACTTGATGAGCAGGGCGCTCTCTTTTTCTACTTTTTGGAGAATTAGAGCCCATAGTAAAGCTACCCGCTTCAACCCAAACCATGTCATTTAATAGTTGTGTCAACATATCCTTTGATAACGAGGGTACTGCTTTTTTAAGCGGTTTCTGTGACGCGAAGGCTTTTGAAGCAATTAGGGAAGTGCACAGCAATAAAATACTAATTAATAAATAAAGTCGATTAGTATTTAGTAGAGAGGTTAATGACATTGCAATTAATGATTCTTTTAAAGTTTAGAAGGGAGATAAATAAGGAGTAAAAAGCCATCAAATATTTTGATGGCTTTATAGGCGATTACGCTGTTTTATGGCACAAAGCTTCCTGGTTTTTGACGTTGAGGAAATTCTTTAAAAGTAGCTTTAAATTCTCCAACTTTCATCATCGCAGGGGCCATTAAGAACATATGCTCTGCCCACCATTGTCCGTAACCCTCAGACTCATGGTCCATTCTCTCATAAGGGTCCATTCTTAAATTAAATATTTTAGGAGCGCGTAAAGTAGTCCATGGATTTTGCCAAACTTCTAAGCCATGAGCGCGTTGCTCTTTAAAAACAAATTTATACTGATTAAAGCGCAAACCTACGACATCGCCTGTATCAGAAGAATAAATAAACTCTTCACGAGGACCTTTTTTAGAGGTATCTAAAAAGTGTGGTAAAAAGTTATAGCCATCTAAGTGTACTTTATATTTATTACCACCAACACTGGTACCTTTTTTCAGCTTATTTTTGATTGTTGTATCACCTGCAACAGCTAAAAGTGTAGGCATCCAATCCATCATGGCAATCATTTCATTCGAGACTTGGTTAGGCTTTATTTTTCCTGGCCATTTAACCATCATAGGAACACGATATCCGCCTTCCCAGTTGGTGTTCTTCTCACCTCTAAATGGTGTATAGCCACCGTCTGGCCATAACGCTAGTTCTGCTCCATTATCAGTGGTATACATGACTATGGTATTTTCAGCGATACCTAATTTATCAATTTTATCTAGTAACTGGCCAACATGACCATCATGTTCTGCCATACCATCTGCATATAGACCTTGACCAGTAACGCCATCAGCTTCTGGCTTTAAACGAGTCCAAACGTGCATACGGGTTGAGTTAAACCAAACAAAGAAAGGCTTTTTAGCCGCATGCGCTTTATCAATGAATTTCAAAGCAGCACCTAAAAACTCTTCATCAATAGTTTCCATACGCTTTTTAGTGACGGGCCCTGTATCGGTAATTTTTCCGTCAGCGAATGAATGAATAGCGCCACGAGGTCCAAAACGTTTTTTAAATGCTGGATCCTTTGGGTAATTAGGGTGCTCAGGTTCATCTTCAGCATTTAGGTGGTATAAATTGCCGAAAAATTCGTCAAAGCCATGATTAGTTGGTAAATGCTCATCTTGGTCACCTAAGTGGTTTTTACCAAACTGTCCTGTCATATAGCCATGGGGCTTTAATAACGTGGCGATAGAAGGATCTTTGGTACTAATTCCCTCTTTAGCGCCGGGTAAGCCGACTTTAGTTAGTCCGGTACGCATTGGATGTTGACCAGTAATAAATCCTGCACGGCCAGCGGTACAACTTTGATCGCCATATGAATCTGTAAATAAAATACCTTCGTTAGCGATACGATCTATATTAGGGGTTTTATAACCCATGATGCCACGGTTATAGGCGCTGATGTTAAATGGTCCAATATCATCCCCCCATATTGCGAGAATGTTCGGCTTTGATGTATCGGTTGTTGCTAGCACTGAGCTAGAGGCAGCAATTAAGCTTATTCCTAGTAGCGCTTTAAACTTATTTTTCATTAACATGCTTGAATCCCTTTGTTTTTATACCAAAAATCGATGTAAATAAAACTTTTTAATCTTAAGTTAGTTGTATGTAAATGCAAGTGTTTTATTGCTTTGTTTACCAGAAAAGATACCATGTAGCGGTGTGGAAATGATTGTTTAAAAATGAAAAAGCCTAAACTAAAATAGTTTAGGCTTTACTATGTAAAGTATCTTTTGATTAATTATTTAGGGAGTTTTTCCATTAATTGATCATAAGCACCCACGATGGACCAAGTGCCAGCTCTTTGACTAGGAGGGTATTCAGAAAAAGTTTGTAAGAATTGCCCTGTTTCGTCTAAACCGCGATAAACGTGAGGTACTTTATCCAAATACCAATCCCAATAGGTATTAGAATTTAATTCAGCGCGGCCCCATGGGTCGCGACGTAAATGAAATAACTTAGGTAAACGTAACCAACGCATTGGCTCGCCCCATAACTTCATGGTTTTAGCGGTATTTTCAGCATACATAGTCTTCCAGTCACCGATCCGAATAGCAACAGGTTGGCCTTCATCACTTAAATAGTGAAATATTTGGCGAGGGCTTTCTTTTGTTTTACCTGTTAAATAAGGCAACATGTTATAACCATCTAAATGTATTTTAGGCTGCTTTTTACCAAAGCGACGTTTGCCATTTAGCATATCATTCTTAAGCTTTGTATCTCCTGTGGCAGCAGCTAAAGTCGGCATCCAATCAAGATGAGCCATCATCTCATTAGAAACTGTACCTGCTTTAATCTTACCTGGCCAGCGTACTAGGGCAGGAACTCGATAGGCACCTTCATAAGTAGTGTTTTTTTCACTTCTAAATGGCGTTATACCTGCATCAGGCCAAGAGTTAAAATGTACGCCATTATCGGTAGAGTAGAAAACAATAGTATTATCGGCAATTTTTAAGTCATCAAGCTGATCTAGCATTTTACCGAATAACTCATCGTGGGCAACCATGACATCGTTATAGACACCTTGACCTGATTTACCAACATTTTCTGGGCTAATATGCGTTCTAAAGTGCATGCCTGTAGTATTCATCCACACGAAAAAAGGTTGTTTCTTTTGAACCGCTTTATCCACAAACTTCATCGCCGCAGCAACAAACTCTTTATCTGTGGTTTCCATACGTTTACGTGTTAGTGGGCCGGTGTCTTTAATTTTTCCATCAGCAAAGGAGTGTAATACACCTCGAGGGCCAAATTTTTTCTTAAACTCCGGATCTTTAGGGTAATCGGGATCTTCAGGCTCTTCTTCGGCATTTAAATGGTAAAGGTTTCCAAAAAATTCATCAAAACCATGATTGGTAGGTAAATGTTCATCGCGATCACCTAGATGATTTTTACCAAATTGTCCGGTGGCATAGCCTTTGGTTTTCAACATTTCAGCGATGGTGATATCTCTGTCTTGTAAACCTTCCTTAGCGCCAGGTAAACCTACTTTTGTCATACCGGTTCTTAAGCCTGATTGACCTGTGATAAAAGTCGAGCGGCCAGCAGTACAGCTTTGATCGGCATAATAATCGGTAAACAACATGCCTTCTTTAGCAATTCGGTCAATATTAGGGGTTTGATAACCCATAATGCCATGACTATAAGCACTGATATTTGTACGGCCAATATCATCGCCCCAAAATATTAAGATATTGGGTTTTTCTGCGGCACTAACAGTTGCAGAAGCAATAATGCTTACGCCAGCGAGTAACATTTTAATCTTGTTTTTCATTTCCATGGTTTACTCCTTTTTTACCTGAAGTTAATCTAACAACCTGTCAATTCTATTGACTTCATTTGATTTTTCAACATAAATGTAAATAAGTTGTATGGCTAATGTTATAA
>NZ_BAAJMC010000014.1:0-98480 GCF_057551365.1 Colwellia sp. KS18-150
CCGTATAAACTTTATCAAGACATTATAAATCTAAATTTTCTTTTAAACGTCTGATTGCATCATTGAGAAGCTTTTCAGTTAACTTCTCTGCAAGATCACCATCGCCATTAGCCACTGCATTACATACTTCGCGATGAAAAGGTACTGAATCGGTATTTTTGCGAGGATCTTGGTTGGTAATACGAACACTAACTAATAACGCAGAGTAAATCACTCCTTCCATCGCTGTTAAAAACTCATTATGAGCCGCTCTTAACATAGCTTTATGAAATAAGGCATCAGCGACAATAAATTTTTCGATAGAGCCAGTTTCTTCTTCCATGCGTTTACATGCTTCATTGAGCTCTTTTATATCTTCTTTGGTTGCTCTTTCAGCAGCCCAACGTGCAGCTTTCGGCTCAAAGGCTAATCGGATATCCATTAACTGATTGATAAACTCAGGTTTTGGCGTAGCAGTTATATGCCAGGCTAATACATCGTCATCAAGTAATATCCATTCGTTTCTTGGTCTTACTTTAGTACCAATACCGCGACGAACGTCAAGTAGCCCCTTACCGACTAATATTTTTACCGCGTCTCGAATAACCACTCGGCTAACTTGAAAGCGATCTGCTAAAGCATTTTCATCATCTATTAACGAGCCGGGTTCAAAGGTACCGGCAACAACACGACGACCTAGCTCTCTAGCAACTTGCACAGATAAAGTGGGTGTCATTTTTGTAGCACGTTTTAAATCGTAATATACTAATTCGCTCATAAGCTTGAAGAATTCTTTCCATTAATAATGTTTGAGTTACAAAGACCGTTAAACATGTAACCTTTATGTTGTTAATACTATAGCATTTTAGAAGAACATAACAGTTACAATGTTAACGTTATTTATAAATGTTAAAACGCTAAGTATAAGTTACTAAGCTATTTATTTAATTTACACTGTTGGTATGTTTCAATGAACTTTTTAGCTATTAAGGAAATTTCAGTTAATGTCATCGTTGGTTTAAATAAAGCTGATCCTAAACCAAAACCAGATGCCCCAATATTTATATAAGGAGTCATGGACGCTTCTGTTGGGTCAATACCACCGACAGGAAACCATAATGCTCCTTGTGGTAATACTGAATGCAAAGCTTTAACCCCTTCTTCTCCAATAGACGATACCGGAAATAATTTCAAACCTGTTGCGCCTGCCCTAAGTGCGGTAAATGCTTCAGAGGGAGTAACAACGCCAGGAAACGTTGCGCAGCCCGCATCTACAGCCATAGCGATCACTTGTTCATTAACATTGGGCGTAACCATTAAATTAGCTCCAGTATTAATGACTTGCTGAGCAAGCTCTGTATTAGTTACTGTACCCGCACCAATTAGATAATCTTGACCAAATTTTTCCACGAGTAAACGAATACTTTCAATAGCATTAGGACTATTTAGTGGTACTTCAATCATGGTAAAACCGGCTTCAATTAATACTTCGGTAACCGCCACACATCGCTCAGGTGTTACACCACGTATAATAGCGATTAAGGGTAAATGTTCGTTTATATCAAATTTATTCATTGTTATCTAATTCCTTGATTAATGATGACATACCAGAAAGAAAACACTGATTTCCGTCATATATTTCTGCGTTAACACCTAAAGATTGAGCGGCGAGTTTGTATTTTTTACTTAATGATTCGGCGCCAACAATAGATAAGGAATGACAAGTTTTAATACTTTTCAATTCAAAACCAATTAATAATCCTGATAAATACTCTGGAATTTGTGCGGTACTTAATTGATCAAATAATCTGTGGGTCCAAGCTAGAAAAATACGATTTGTAAACTCACCATCCTGCGCATCGTTTACCCCACGCAAAAATGCGGATTCATCTTCAATGCTCTCTGTAGGAAGATCTTTTCCTAATAAGCTGTGCTTAGTTAAAACAGCGAACATCTCCCCCGTTAAATAACTTGAGAACGCGCTGATTCTCCCATCATTAATTTGTACATGTTTACTATGAGTGCCGGGAAAAATAGCGGTTAAATGGGCTTGCTGTACTAATTTAGCCAAACCAAAAACTTGTACTTCTTCACCGCGCATAACATCATATTTATCCGTTTCATATTGATAACTTACCCCTGGAACAATATACGCTTTCGCCCCCCAAGGAAGTGTAAACGCATGTAAATTTCCCACTAAATCAGTAGCTAACGCCGGTGCTTTAACATAATCAACATTAACCCAACCTTTAAGTGAGCCAACCATACCTGCCATATACACAGGTAAATGAGTAAAGGCTGGCAACCAATCGGATAAAGCATGCTCTAAAGCTTGTGCAAACTGGCCATCTTTAATTTGTAATAAACCAAATGGCAAACTTTTTGTGTCTAATAATTGGTGTTCTTTAGACATGGCAAAAGCCCGAAAATTAGTCGTGCCCCAATCAATAATAAGATGGTGGCATTGTGCTGTGTTCATTTTATATTTCCTACGCTTTTACAAGCTCAAATTCTAACGCTTCAATGGTTTTTCCTTTAGTTTCAGGTAAAGCAAACCACATAATGACTAATCCCGTTAAACCTAAGCCGGCATAAATTAAAAATATGGTGGCAACACCTAAATTATCTAACTGCCATGGGAAGAATTGCTGAATTGACCAAGAAGAAATAGTTTGTACTAATGCCGCAAATGGCAAAGCAACACTGCGCACACTATTTGGGAATACTTCGGAGAATATCACCCACATAATCGGCCCAATAGACAGGTTAAATGCTGCTAAAAAGGCAAAGATACCAAATAAAACTAATGAAGCATTAACATCTTTGATGGTGGCATTAATGATCACCCCACTCACCAGTGGTAAATCCTTATTGCTAAATTGCTCCGCTAGCGATTTTTTAAGGGCCACATCACTGTTAAATTTCTTACCAATTAATGGCGCTATTAATGCAATATCAATACCTTGCTTGCTAAATTGTTCTTTAATATCAACCACAGCCTGCTCATCAAACTCATAGTTTGCTTGGCTAAAGCCAAGCCAAGTTGAGCCATGCGCTAGCACCACAAGACTTAAGCCGGCAATAGTTAAAACACGACGTCCTAATTTTTCCACAAACGCAATGGCGATAAACGTTGCTAATAAACCAACAACACCGGTTGCAATAGTTTGTAAAAAAGTATCTTCAACACTCATGCCCACTTGTTCAAAAACCATAGGAGCAAAAAAGAGGACCGCGTTCATACCAGTAGCACCTTGAACAATGGCATAGCTAACAGCAATGAATAATACAAATCGCATACGAGAGCTAAATAGCGCTTTAATTTGTCCTAAGGTATCTAATTTATTATCACTTTTAATACTGTGCTTTACTTCCTCCGCTAGCGTAGTTATTTGCGTTTTAGGCGCTATCAATTCAAAGACTTCTTTAGCTTGTGCTTCTTTGTTTTTCATCATCAACCAGCGAGGTGATTCAGGAATTTTCAATAGCAGGACGACCCAGATAAAGTTGGCAATAAGTTCAGCTCCCAACATAACGCGCCATACATTAGTGCTATCAATCCAGCTTATGCTATCCATTGATTTTATTAAAAAATAATTTATAACAAACGCCAGCAATAAACCTAAACCAATCATAAACTGATTAATTGATACAAATTTCCCACGCTTTTCCGCTGGGGAAATTTCGCCAATATACATGGCAGAAACCGTAATGGATGCAAAGGCGACACCGCCAATGAAGCGGCCAACAATAAGCATTTCATAATTCACCGCTAGTGCGGAGATAATCGATGATAATGAATAAGTTAAACCAATACCCAGCAGTACTTTTGAACGACCAAACTTTTCACATAATGTGCCAGTAAAAAACAACGCGACAATAACACCCAATAGCGCACAACCCACAACGGTTCCCTGTTGAATGCTATCAAGTTCAAATAACGAACTAACAAAACGGATAGCACCAGAAATGTTTGCGGCGTCAAGGCCAAAGACAAAACCACCAAAAGCGGCAATGAGAGAAAACTGTGTCACATTTTTATCTGGACTTTTTTCCATAATTTAAAAAAACCTATATACATAAGATGATATTAAACATATTATGTTTAAACTTACTTAAACTCAATAGTAAAATTAGAAAATTTTACATAATAGAAATTTGGGATGCAGAAAGTGGCCACTAAATAGTTAATTTTGTTCGCGCTATTTAGTCGTGTATCTCAAGTAGTGTTTTAGCAAGCCCAATTCAGCGAAGTTATTTGCTGATTTAGCAGACTATTACCGCACGCCAGATGCTTTTGAAAGCCGTCTAATTTTATCGTGTGCTAATTTGGTCAATTAAAGTTTAAAGGTGGATATTGGGCATTACCTTAGCAATGACCGAGCTAATCGAAGTTTAGAACAACTAAAAGAGCTTCATAGTGTTCGACAATAAATTAGTTCTTTCAAGTTTCAATTTAATAGCTACGAGGGACAATTATAAAGGTGCATCCGGGAAGCACTTTAATTTGTCTATCACCGATTTAAAGTAAGTAAAACACCAGTAATATAGACAGTAGTTAACAGGCTTTTGACTAAAATGTTTAAAGCATTGTTATAGTAAAGAGTAACAACGAGGTACAGTTTAATGACTCCTAATCAAAATAAAGCAATCTTGGCAAATTCACAAAGCCCGTTTGTAAAATTAAAAGCCGTTGAGTTTGGCGATTGCCAATGGACATCAGGTTTTTGGGCAGAGAAAACTCAAAAAGCTATTGATGTGATGGTCCCTTATATGGGCGATGTATTGTGTGGCGATATCGGCCACGCCTTAAATAATTTCAAAATTGCCGCGGGCCTTAAAAAAGGTGAACATAAGGGTATGTTCTGGCATGACGGAGACTTCTATAAATTTATGGAAGCGAAAATTTATGCCTATGCGTTATCAAAAGACGAAGGGGTATTAATTGAGCTAGATGAATATATTAATATCCTTGCTAAAGCGCAAGAGCCAGACGGTTACTTACAAACACAAATTCAATTAAACCCTGAAGCCGATCGTTACGAAAACCGTAAATATCATGAAATGTACAACACAGGTCATTTATTTATTAGTGCTTGTGCGCATTTTCGTTTAACCGGCAAGCGTAATTTCCTTGAAATAGCTATAAAGCATGCCGAGCTGCTTTATACGATTTTCTTTCCGGATACCAAACATTATCGTCGATTTGGTTTTAACCAAACACAAATTATGGGCTTAGTTGAACTGTATCGCACCATCAAAGATGAAAAGTATCTTAAACTTGCGCAAAAATTTATTGATAGGCGTGGTACTTATGAAATTGAGCATGACTCTACCACTGTCGGATATCCTATTGGTGATATGGTGCAAGAGCGTACGCCACTAAGAGAAGAAACAGAGCCAGTTGGCCATGCCGTGTTAGCATTATATTATTACGCGGGTGCTGCGGATGTGTATGCAGAAACAGGTGAAAAAGCCTTAATAACAGCCCTTGATCGTTTATGGGAAAGTGTAACGAATAAGAAAATGTATGCAACGGGTGCTGTTGGTCAAGCTCACTATGGTGCTTCTGTTAATCAAGACACTATTGAAGAAGGTTTTATTGATGATTATATGATGCCAAACCTAACCGCTTATAACGAAACCTGTGCAAACTTATGTAATGCCATGTTCAGCTTCAGAATGTTAGGTATTCATGGTCAAGCAAAATATGCCGATATTATTGAGTTAGTCATGCATAACAGTGGCTTATCAGGCATTAGTGTTGAAGGTAAAGATTACTTTTATGCTAACCCGCTAAGAATGATCCATAACACCCGTAATTATGACGCACACGATGATGTTACTGAAACCCCCGACCGTCAAGGCTATTTAGACTGTTTTTGTTGCCCACCAAACCTTGTTCGTACTATTTCAAACTTATCTGGCTGGGCGTACAGCCTTGCAGATAATGGTGTTTACGTTAATTTATATGGTAGTAATAACCTGGCAACCCAGATGACAGATGGCTCTGTGATTAAATTGTCACAAGATACCGACTACCCATGGAAAGGCTTAGTTAAACTCACCGTTGATGCTTGTAAATCTGAAGCATTTGAGATTGCACTACGTGTACCAGGCTGGGCTAAAAGCGCCACCATTAGCATCAACGGTGAACAAGCTGATGTTGAAGTGATACCTGAAACTTATGCCATCATCAAGCGCAACTGGCAAGCAGGCGATACTATTGTTATCGATATTCCAATGGAAGCGACCTTCATAGAAGGCCACCCGAGAATTGAAGAAGTTAGAAACCAAGTGGCAGTTAAACGTGGTCCATTGGTTTATTGTGTTGAGTCTCCTGACTTACCTGAAAACTCAGAAATATTAGATGTCTATATCTCTGGTGACACACCTTTAACAGCCAATCACCAATCAACGCTTTTAGGCGGTATTACAACGATAGACGCTGAGCTAAAAATCAGAACCGATAAGCCGACACAAATGTATAACACAGTGAGTAAACCTTCTTGGCAGAACGTTACCACACAGTTAGTACCTTACTTTGCATGGAGTAACCGAGGCACAGCTGAAATGACGGTATTTATGCCGATTGTTTGGAAGTAAGCTAAAAACTTGCTTAACTGCTCTTAGTTAAGCCTTATTAGCAACATAAGGCTTAACTAAAATATAGAAGAATTAAATGTAAGAAATTGTTTATTTCTCAATTTTACTTTTGTTTAAATAATTGTAATCGGCTAACCTGTTAACACATTCAATGAGAGAGCAACTTATGAATAAATCAATAATAATCAATGGTAAGAAACACGAAATTGATGTCGATGGAGACATGCCACTACTCTGGTTCCTACGTGATAGATTAGAATTCACAGGCACAAAGTTTGGTTGTGGTAGCGGTTTATGTGGTGCCTGTACAGTACATGTTAATGGCCAAGCTATGCGCTCATGTGTGACTCCCGTTAGTAGCCTCGCAGATCAAAAGATAACGACTATTGAAGGTTTATCTGAAAATGGCGACCATCCCCTACAAAAAGCATGGCTAAATAATAACGTACCACAATGTGGTTATTGTCAAGCTGGCCAAATAATGAATGCTGCAAGCCTATTAGCCACTAATGCCTCTCCAAGCGATGAAGACATTGATAATGCAATGCAAGGAAACATTTGTCGCTGTGGAACCTATCAACGCATCAAAAAGGCTATTTCAGAAGCCGCTGATACTTTAGCGAAGGAGGTTTAATATGAGTATTTCAACTGTTAGTCGTCGTAACTTCCTAAAAGGTGCTGGTGTTGCCACCGGCGGATTAGTCATTAGTGTCGCTCTGCCAACGAATGTACTTGCTCAAAAAGGTATCATGCAAGACAGCAATACTGAGCTTAATGCGTTTATTCACCTTACAGAAAATGGTGATACCGTTATTTATTGTGGCCGTTGTGAAATGGGCCAAGGCATAAGTACTGCCCTACCTGCTGCTGTTGCTGATGAAATGGAAGCTGATTGGCAACGTGTTAGTGTCAAACAAGGTGATGCCGACGAAAAATATGGCCCGCAAGGCACTGGCGGCTCAGCCAGTATTCGTGTGATGTATGAGCCTATGCGTGAAGCGGGAGCAAAAGCAAAGGCGATGTTAATTACCGCCGCCGCAAAAGTATGGAAAACATCGCCTGATAACTGCTATGCCAAAGCACACTTTGTTATTAATAAAACCAATCAACAAAAGCTAGGTTTTGGCGAATTAGTTAGTATTGCTAAAAATAGCCCTGTGCCTGAAAGCGTTACCTTGAAAAAGAAAAGTGACTTTAACTATATTGGCACTAAATTAGCGCGACACGATCAAGATGAAGTCGTCGTTGGTAAGCGTATTTACGGTGTTGATACTAAACTTCCAGGCTTACAGTATGCTGCGATAGTACATTGCCCTGTGCTTGGCGGAAAATTAAAAAGCCTAGATAAAGCTGACGCCATGAAAGTTAAAGGGGTAAGCGATATTATCGAAATTCCTCGCTTCAATGTACCATTTGGCTCTATAGGTGGCGTTGCTGTTGTCGCTGATAACAGTTGGACTGCACAACAGGCAGTAAAAAAATTAAAAGTTGAGTGGGATTTAGGAAAGAACGCAACTTATAACACCAAAGAGTATAAGCAGCAGCTGGTTGAAAATGTTGAAAAGCCAGCGACATTAGCCTCCGAGCGAGGCGATATAGAGACTGCATTTAAAGAAGCTACTCATAAAATCAAAGCCACCTATACCGGTGGTCATCTTTCACATGCACCAATGGAGCCTAATGCCAGTGTGGTTTGGGTACAGAAAGACTCTTGTGAAGTATGGGCGTCCACCCAAAGCCCTGCTGATATCCAAAAAGTTTTAGGACAATATTTAAAACGAGAGCCGACAGATATAGTGGTTCATGTGGCTATGGCCGGTGGTGCGTTTGGTCGTAAATTCAAATGTGATTATGTTCATGAAGCTGCGGTTATCTCGCAACAAACGGGAACACCTATCCAGCTAATTTGGTCACGTGAAGAAGATATGCGAACAGGTTATTACCACTCAATTAACGCTCAGCATTTGGAAGCATCCATGGATGAGCAAGGTAATGTTACAGGCTGGCTGCACAGAGCGGCGTTTCCATCAATTGGCACCTTATTTAACCCATCACTTGTTAGAACCCCTGCGAATAACTTAGATGATGTTACCAATCATTTATTCGGCGTTGATAATATGCGCGTTGAGTCAGGTGATGCTATCGCTCATACCCGTATAGGTTGGTACCGAGCCGTTTATGCCATTTTTTATGGGTTTGCTTTTAGCTCTTTTGCTGATGAGTTAGCAGATAAAGCAGGGAAAGATCACTTAAGCTTTGTTAATCAACTTTTTGACAATAATAGTAATAAAGAGCAACAAACAGAAATTAAGCGAGCTAAAGACGTTTTAGCGTTAGCGGCGCAAAAGTCTGGTTGGCATGATCGAGCTAGCTTACCTAAAAATCAAGGTATTGGTTTAGCCGTGCATTATAGTTTCCAAAGTTTTGTTGCTATGGCTGTACATGTGGAAGTTAATGGTGATGATATTAAGGTACTGAATGTCGACAGTGCGATAGATTGTGGCCAAGTACTTAATATTGACGGCGCAACAGCGCAAATGGAAGGTGCTGTGGTTATGGGGATGTCATTGGCTTTAAGTACCGAGATCTCCTTTAAAAATGGCGCGGTGGTAAACTCTAACTTTCATGATTATCCTGTGATGCGTATCACGGATATGCCAAATGTTCGAGTACACATTACAGACTCTGATATAAGCCCAACCGGCTTAGGTGAGCCCGGCGTTGCACCTTTCGCTCCTGCGTTAAGTAATGCCGTGTTTGCTGCCTCTGGTAAGCGATATCGAGATTTACCTTTTAAACCATTATTTACTTAAATAATTATATGAGTATGAGTAATCACCTGTCACACTTATTAACTAAGTGGTATCCCAATAAAGATAAGTGTGACTGGGTATTAGCCACGATTTATAATACCCAAGGCCCCTGCTATCGAAAATCTGGGGCTATGATGCTTTTTAGTAGTTTAGGCGAACAACTGGGCATGTTAAGTGGCGGGTGTTTAGAGTCTGATATTGGCACAAATGCACGTAAAGTCATGCAAACAGGCAAATCAGTTTCACTTTGCTATGACGGCTCAGATGAAGATGATTTATCTTTTCATTTAGGCATAGGCTGTGGCGGTACTGTTTACATTATGCTGCAACTCGTCAATGCTGAAAATGACTACTTATCACTCACGGAAGTCTTTGATGCCTTAAAGCAACGTAAATCTGGATACTACTATCAAACGGTAGTTACTGATAAATCTGATGACTCTCCTGCTGAAAAACAAGCTTACTTTCAAGCTGAAAGTATTGATGATATTGCTAAAGTCGCATCAATTTCTTATCGCTCTACTAATAATTCAGAAAACAGCTCAGAAACGCTTCCACAAAAGCAAATACTCGCAACCCCAATTATACCAGAGCCTCATCTACTGGTAGTGGGTGGCGGTCTTGACGCACGTCCTTTAGTGAATATGGCTAAACAACTAGGTTGGCGAGTATCTCTGTGGGACCCTCGTCCTGCCAATGGCCGAAAAGAGTATTTCTCTGCTGTCGATAATATTATTTTAGGAGAGGCTAATGTCATAACCGACTTTGCCATTGAAGAAGATGTCAATGCCGCGGTATTAATGAGTCATAATATTATTATTGACGCTAAAGCCTTACATGCACTATCAAACACTCCTATTCACTATCTTGCCTTATTGGGTCCGCAACATAGGCGAGAGCAAGTTATCAATGAAGCTGGCATTCAAGCAAGTGATTTACCCTTTAAATTTGCCGGCCCCTCAGGCTTAGATATTGGTGGTACGCTTCCAGAAAGTATTGCTTTATCAATACTCAGTGAATGTCACGCGAGTTTATTTAACAAAAAGGCACAGTCAATAAGTCAGGTTTTATAACCAGACTTTTAAGACTTAGCTGACATTTTAAGAGCTTAAGTCACATGATTAAGATAATAACAAGTGTCATTAGTTTAGTAGTGACACTTGTTGTTCAGCTTAAATTAAGAAATCTTACTATTCTCTGCCTCAGAATTATTCCCGTACTTAGCAACAGCTTTACCACTAATTGCCCATACCATAACCCCTGACCACGCTATAAGCGATAAACCGGCTGGAATACAGGCCAATAAAATTAACTTAAAGTGTTTGCGATTAAATAGTAACGCCAACAAGGCGGGAAGAAACCAAATTATAAAAACTGCCACTAACACAAGAGCTATAAACGCATAGTTCTCACTCATCATGATTTGATCTATATATTCCATTTACTTAACTCCTTTTAAGTTTTGCTCTGCATAATATATCATCGCAGCTCTAGCATGCTCGGCATAACCTTCGCCATAATGTTCACACAGCTCTTTCATTTCGGTCATATCAACACTGTTAGCCATATTTACATAGTTATCGTAATCAAGACGGGTAAAGTCGTCTTTTAATAAACTTAAAGTATGACTAGTAGTTTTATAATGTTGATGAGTTAACTCTTGCACTAATTGGCTTTCTACCGGTTGCCCTATGGTTTGTGCAAACGCTTTGGTGATCTTAAGACCTTCCTCATGCAGCTCTTGGGTTTCCTCTTCTGATAATTTTGCAAAAACTTGCACACTTTCTTGAAGTTTATCTTCCCCTAATCGCGAGCGAGTCATCTGATCCCAGCGCTCTACTTTATCTTTAGGGATATCTTGGAAGAAGATATCTACATTTTTCTTCGCTTGTAAATTGCTCATAGTCGCCTCAATACTGTTAATCATTAATGATATGGATTGTTGACGCTCTTCTAACATCACCTTTTGCTCTGCTAATGCTTGATGTAAATCTTGATTTTCAGCACTGAGTAAATCCTTAATAGCCTCAATGCTAAAATCCAACGCACGATAGATTAATATTTGTTGCAAAGTAATTAAGTGCTTTTGATTATAAGTTCGGTAGCCATTTTCCGCTTGGCGCATGGGTACTAACAAGCCCTTATGATCATAATAATGTAATGTCTTTACACTAACGCCTGCTAACTTACTTAACTGGCTAACACTATATATTTTGGCATCAGCCATATTTTTCTACCTTGTGAAGTGATGATGTCGGTAACGTCTTTCTACATTATTGATGTTCAACTATGACCTAAGGTAAGGGTCAAGCTGTAGTTTGACATTTTTGTGAATTAAATGGGCTAAAGTTGCCTGATTGGCGATAAAACAAAAGTGAGCCAGGTATTCAACTAAACATTTTAACTTTAAATATCAACTTGTTAGAAGGCTCACTATACATTTTATCATTTGAAGAATTATTTTATTGAGCTTTACTAATCCCCTTCCCTGTTGCCGCCCAATAAATGCCACCATAAAGGTGTGATAAAAACACCGGCTGTTGATAGTTACTGCCCATATGCCCTAAAGCAGTATAAAAAGAACGACCTCCGTCATATTCTTGATACCAAGCAATAGGATGGAAATCTCCCATTCCTTGACCTTTTACCGTTCCCCAATCTGCCTCAGGTGAATAAGTGTTTTCATCTACCGATAAAATATATTGCAGTTTATCGCTGTGCTCATCACTAAATTGATAGTATTCATCTGTCCATAAAAACTGTTTAGGCATAAGCTCTGTGCCGGGGAAGTTAGCATTTTCAACGGTAATTTTAGCGGTTTGTATGGTGGGGTGAATGACAAAAGTTCTGCCGACTAATCCCTTGTACCATGGCCAATCATATTCAGTATCGGATGCAGAATGTATACCAACAAAGCCTTTACCCTGTTTGATAAACGCTTTAAATGCTTGCTGTTGCTCTTCATTTAAAATATCTCCTGTGGTTAATAAAAATATCACTACATCATATTTGGCTAAATTTTCCTTATTGAAATGCTTGGCATCTTCGTGCCAGTCAACATCAAAAAAATGCGTTTTAGCAAGATCTCGTATTGCGGTCACTCCTTCTAATACACTCTCATGATGCCAACCAGATGTTTTGGTAAACAATAACGCACGAAATTGTTTAGCGGTAACCGCTGAGCTATTAATCAATAACATCATGGCTAATGTTATTGCGCAAAATAAGCTTATTTTTCTCATAAAGATCCTGTTATATATGGTTAGCTTTTGAATAGTTTATCGACAAAATATACAGCTTTAGCAATAAAGACGATTAAAGTAATTAATGGTTAACACTTGAAACTTAAGAAAAATCTTCAACGCTGTGATAAATAAGTTATCAATTTCATGGCATTGATTCCAGCTATTTAATAAAAATTTTGAAAAGGTTATGAATAAATTTTGATGGGGCAATTTAGATTCTTAATGTACACTTTTAAAAGTAAGGAAAAGCAATAACCTATTTGGGGATTTGTTAAAAGAATAACCATGCTCACTTGGAGAGTTTAATGGACAAAGCAGGTACTTTTATTGCCAATGACGGCACAAGTTATACTGATAAAAAGCGCTATTATTGGTGGTTTTCGTTACTGCTACCCGTTATAGCCGTAGCGGGCCCGTTTTTATACCAAACTTACCAGCAAGAATTTTTTCTTTGGTTGTTTTTTATTGTGGTCTACAGCTTGTTCCCATTAATTGATTATTTGATGGGAGAAGATACGAGTAACCCACCAGAATCGGTAATTAAAGCACTTGAAGCGGATCCTTTTTATTCAAGAGTGATACGTTTAAATGTTCCCGTTGTAATAGCTGCATTTATTTATTGTGCTTGGTTTGTCGCTAATTATAATCTCAGTTACTCAGGCTATTTAGCCGTTGCTTTGTTAGCCGGTAGTATCGGTGGTCATGGTTTGAATATCGGGCATGAGTTAGGTCACAAGCGTAAGAAAATAGATATATGGCTGGCTAAAATAGTTTTAGCGCCAGCAGCCTACGGACATTTTTTTATAGAGCACAACCGAGGCCATCATAAACATGTCGCGACACCTGAAGATCCTGCCTCGTCTAAAATGGGGGAAAGTATCTATCGGTTCGCATTGAGGGAATTACCAGGTGCAATTATACGAGCTCATAAAATAGAAATACTACGTCTTCACAAAGCAGGTAAATCCCCTTGGTCAATCGAGAATGAGTTTTTACAAGCAATGTTAATGACAATAGGACTATTTATTGGTTTAGTGCTTTGGTTAGGATTCTCAGTGATCCCTTATTTAATCATTTGCGCTTTTTGGTCTATGTGGCAATTGACCTCAGCTAATTATATTGAGCATTATGGTCTTCTAAGGGAAAAGCTCGCCAGCGGTCGTTATGAGCGCCCACAACCGCATCATAGTTGGAATAGTAATCATATTTTCTCAAATTGGGCACTGTTCCACCTGCAGCGACATTCAGACCACCATGCAAACGCCACACGTAGCTACCAATCTCTTCGACATTTTGATGAACTACCAACCCTACCCAGTGGCTACTTTGGCATGTATGGTCTTGCCTACCTACCCTGGCTTTGGTTTAAAGTTATGGATAAAAGATTATTGGCCGTAACAGGTGGTGAGCTAAGTAAAATCAATATGCTTGAGTCAAAACGTCAGCAGCTAATTGAAAAATACCATAGCGATTTAAAAGCCGAGTAATAGTCTTAAATTATGATTACTCGTGTTTATTCTTTTTAAGCCATTCTTTTACTGGTACTAACCATTGAGGCATGGGGCGATAAAAAGCACCATGTTCTTTCCCTGTACTGATTGAGATTTCCTTAAACGATTTTACCTGCTTACTACGATCAATTAAAAATTGGCAAGAGCCAACACCATCAGAGGTTTCATATATTGAAAGTACTTGGCCAAATACTGTTAATTGAGGGTTAGCTTTCACAAACTTAGAGCACCCTGCCAATATCACAAAGTTAACTTTATCGTTGGCTAAATAATTTGATGTTAAAACCGTGATAGCCCCGCCGCGAGAAAAACCAATAAAAGTAATATTTTGAGCTTTCACTCCCTGCGCCATCAATTTCTTCGCATCTTCAGTTAATTTTTTCGCGAACTCTCTTGGATTTGTATCTTTAGGTCGGTGATAAGCAATAACATTATAACTTTCATCGGCAAGTGCCTTTTTAATATTAGGAAATTCATAGGTCCCCCATCTAGGGTTAACAGGCCTGGGGTTATCTCCTTCTACGATATAGCCATGAGAATAAAACACATATTGCTCATTGGCATTAATGTTATTTGGGAACGTTTCAAAAAGAGTATTTGCAATGCAGCTTGATGAAAGTAACAAGCCAGTAAAAGTTGCTAAGAGCGTTTTAATAATAGTCACCGATAGTGGGAAGTTAAAAAGGCATGGTTAAGGCGCAAACATCATAGCTAATAGGTTAAAGCCAAACAAGTTCAGAGTATATGGGTGAGAAAAGGCCAGTGTAAACTAGTCCTTAATGTTTTCAGTTTCATTGATACATACTCAAAATTTGAACAAATTAAAAGCGGGATAAATTCCCGCTTGATTAAAATAACTATTTAAAAGTTATAATCAAAGTTTATACCATAATATCTATCAGCTGCTTTGGGTATGAATTGAATGACACTTTCAACATCACCTACAGCATCTTCAAATGCAGCTAAATTAGAGGCATAGGTTTGGTCGGCAAGGTTTTTAACGTAGAAAGTTATTTTATACTGACCATACATATCCGCTACACCAAAACTAAAATCAGCGACTCCAAAAGAATCCTGTAATGTTAATGGGTTTTGATTTGCATCGTATTGTGTTTCAGATTGCCAACGGTAGTTTAATTGCGCAAAGCCTTCTAAATTACCAAAAGATAAGTCTTGAACATATCTTGCGCCAAAGATACCTTTAAACTTAGGAGCGAATGATGTAACTTCTCCAGATACATCTTTAGTGCCATCTTCTGCGCAATCGGGGTTTGTGTCCCCCATATAACAAAGAGTTTGATAATCTAAGAATTTAGCATCTAAATAAGTCATATTAGCAGTAAGTGTTAAATTATCAGTTGCTACAAATATCGTATCGAGTTCAACACCTTGTTGACGAGTTTCACCTGCGTTGGTTGCCAAAAAAGCACTTTCATCAACATCAAAAAAAGAAACTTGAGTATCCTGAAACTCTTGTCTGAATATAGCTAAATTCAAGCTTAAACTATTATCAAGTAAGAATTGCTTATACCCAACTTCAAAAGCATCAACAGTTTCGGGGGCAAGAGGTTCTTTAAATTCTGAGCTTAATTGTGCACCTGGGCCTTTATACCCGCGAGAGTAATTAATATAAACATTAGTATCTCGATTAAAGCTATATTGTACACCTAGTTTCCCTGTTATTTCAGTATTAGACACAGAGCCTTCTCCTTCATACCCCCCTTTGGGAAGGTGTGAAGGATCTACTGTACCTAATTGGGTTTTATCCCAACTAAATTTATCTTTTTGAGCACGTAACCCTGCTGTGATTATGGTATTCTCATTCAATGAATAATCAAATTGCCCAAATAAGGCATAATACTCAGTATCAATTGTTGATGTTTCTTTTCCTGACTGAGTTAATAATAGTGGTTCCATCCACATACCACCGTCTGGCGTAGGAATGACAACAGGGGTTAAACCCTCACAAGGTGTACCTACAGGGTAAACTAATCCTCCAAAACAAACATTTCTGGTTTCATCTCCAGTTGATTCGTAATTTGTTCCCCATAAATAAGCGCCAATTACATATTGTAAATCACTATTATTTGATGATTGCAATCTAAATTCCTGAGAAATTTGGCTACTGGCCTTATCTCCATTTACTTGTCCTTCAAAAAAGGGAGTCCCTACACCAGGAAATGAGATTAAAGGAATAGTGTAACCCTTTGAATCTATGTCTAAATTATCTTTCATTCCCCAGTCTCTAAAAGCAGTTATCGAGACAAAAGACATATCGCCTAAATCCCAATTAACTTCTGTGCTGAAACCATATTCGTCAGTTTCACCCTCATTATCAGCATTAATGTTTGTTGTTCTATTATCGGGACCAACAGTATAGAGTTTAGTAGCATCAACGAGGGAAGCTTCAATGGCACCTTCACTAGCAGCTCTACCTATACGTGCGCCACCAGGGCCTTTGCTAGAAGAGGAGTCTGCAATGAATAATACTTCAACATTGTCAGAGGCTTGCCATAAGAGTTTAGCTCGAATTAAGTGTGACTTAACATTGTCGAATGTACCGCCATTGATATTTACATTTTCTAAGTGACTTTCACCAGTATCACTATAATTAGCACTAATACGATAAGCTACATTATCACTGATTGGAGCACCAAAAAAACCTTTAATTCTTTGAGCACCGTATTCATCTAAATCAAGGCCAATTTTACCTTCTGCCTCATCTAAATTAGGTTTTTTGGTGACAACACTAACAACACCTGCAGAGGCATTTTTACCGAATAAAGTACTTTGTGGACCGCGTAAAACTTCAATTCTTTCAATATCTGCGAGTTCAGAAAAAAACTGACCTTGACGCGCTAAAACAACGCCATCAAGCACGGTTGATACACTAGATTCAACTGTAGGTGAGTTAATAGTTGTACCTACACCTCTTATGTACACACTTCTTTGCCATGGTGACAAATTATCTTGAATAGATAATGAAGGAGAAATATTAACTAAATCTGAAAAATCTAAAACACCAAAATTTTCAAGATCTTCATCTGAAATTGCCTGTACAGATACTGGTACATCAAGTAAACGCTGCACACGTTTCTGTGAAGTAACCACAATGGTTTCGATTTCATTTGATTCCTTCTTTTTTTCTACTTCATTCTCTGCGGCATTTATATTTGGAACATAAGTCCCCATACATGCAATAGATACTGCTAGTGCTACAAGCTTCTGCTTAAACATTTGTGCTCTCCCCAAAATTAATAATACTTTTTATAGGTTAATTTTTATTGATTATTTTTTAACTTCAAAAAAACCATAACATGTAAATACTCAGGTGTGCAATAGTGCACTTGCGTGTATTTTTTTTGAGTTTGTAGTCTTGGGGTTTATATCTAATGAGCTTTTAAAAAAATAAAAAGTTAAGGGGGAACTTGTATACAGAGAGAGTAAGGGGTTTTAAATATAGATTAAAGTTTAATAGACAGGAAAAAAAATACTATAAATGTGAAATTATTTTTTCAATTTCATCATTACTTATGCCTAGGTTAAGTAAGATAACTTTAGCCCAATCTTCTCCTGTATTTTCTGCATTAGGATTAGAAACTGTATCGATAATAAGACCAACAAATCCCCAATGTATAATAGGTTTTAAAACCGTCAAAGGAGATTCTGGTTTGAAGCGACCTAACATAAAGCCAGCAGCTAAATCACGGTATAAAAATTCTTGTTGACTTTGCTCTACAGCTTCAGCTAATAACCTTGGAAACCTTATTAATCGCCGAGTAATAGGGTCATTTGCGATACAATTAAATACTTCAACAGCAGAATGCGTTAAAGACATAACAGGGTCCACAGATTTCTCTTCTGAGATGATCACATTACTGGCATAGCTTTTAAACCGCTGTTTTGTAGCAGCTAAAATACATTCTATTTTGTTATCAAAATGATTATAAAAAGTTCTTCTACCGACATCTGCTGATTCAGTGATATTTTCAGGTGTTATATCATCTAATTCATTATTCATCATCTGCTCTATAGCTGCATCTAATAATAATTGCTTGGTTTTTTGACGGCGGCGAATAGTTCGGCTTGTTTTTTGCCCTGTTGTTGATGTTTGGATAGAAGACATTTTTGTGAGTTTGTGTTTAGAGGAATAATAAATTTAGAATATTGTAACACGAAAACATTTTTTATAGTTAAATTTTATTATTTACATTACACAGTTGTGCAATCCTGCGCAACTATGTAATATCTGTTTGTAAATTAAACTGGACTGATGGTTAAGATGATAATTAAACATGAAGAAATAACTACACATGAAGTTAAAACTTGGCGAGGTTTGCATTTACTACACTTTCAAACATCCTCTTGCTCACAAAAAATTAGGATTTTCTTAAATGAATTAAATTTGGTTTGGACTTCTCATCCTATAAATTTAATAAAAAAACAAAATATATCTCCATGGTTTTTAGGTATAAACCCTGCGGGTGTCGTTCCTGTTCTTATTGATAATGGTGTAGTTCATACCGAAAGCAATGATATTCTTAGTTATCTGAATAAAAAATACACATCATCCCGAGTTTCATTTTTTCCAGATACAAATACTGATTTAGTTGAAGAAGCTGAAGAATTACTAAAGTTGGAAAGTAGTTTACACAAAAGCTTAAGAATACTAACTATTAAGTTTGGACCTTTAAAATTAAAAGATAAAAAAACTATAGATAACCTTGAAAAAAATGGTGAAGACAATGCAAATAGAGACACTGAAATTTCTTGGTATCGCGAAAAATTAGTAAATGGGTTAACAGAAAAAGATGTTATTGATGCCTGCACACAATACAGACAAGTATTTACTTTATTAAACGAAAAGCTAACCGATAAGGTATGGCTAGTTGGAAGTAATATCTCAATTGTCGATATCGCTTGGTATTGCGATCTACAAAGGTTGTCATTATTAGGATATCCGCTTCAACAACACCAAAATTTATATTCCTATTATCTGAAACTTTCAAAAAGATCTTCTTTTAATAAAGATGGGAGAACTTTAGAAGGCTTTTTAGGAAAATTTATTCTTGGGTTTGTAAGAATTTTAAAAACATTACTTGGCACGAAAATGAAAAATTATTTGCCAACAATTAACTTTCATCAGTAAAGAATAAGGTGAACTAATGAAACAAATATTAAAACTAGGCCTGAATTCACAAGAGTTAAAGCGTGACTTCTCAAAGTATTGGAATCCAAATATGGGAGGGCTTTCTGAAGAGGTTAAAGAAGCAGTTGCTGTAGGCGGTGTTTCAAGTGAGTTAGGGTTAACATTTGAACAAACTTCAGAGTTATTAAAGCCAGGCTATTTAGCTATTGAAAATGGCTATACAACTCTAGGAAATAGTCAAGTATATGTTGCAGTTAGAACCGATATGAAGCAAGTGTCTGGTAAAATGCTCGATTGGTGGTTTGGTTGGCACGGTGAAGAAAATGCAAGGTATAAACTTTGGCATCCTAAAGCACATATAAGCACAAGAATGGAAACGTCATATGAAGGTGTTGAAGGGCTTAGCGATAGAGAACGGTATATAAACAACATTTCTTATGTAGATGAATATGTAGGTTCTCAAAAAGATAAGTTAGCTATCCAATTTTGTGATCCTGAAACTTTTGGATTGCATGAAAATGAATTTGAAATTTCAGGAACGGAAACTGCTATTTGTGCAAACATTGGTTTTGCTCATTTACCTATTAATTTTGGTCGCTTAATTCATTTTATTCGTAAAACAGATTCAGGGTATGAAATGAGAAGTCGGTTCTGGTTAGGAGATATGCAATTAAGAGGATTCTTAAAGCATACCCCATTAAATTGGTTGATTAAGCGTAAATTTGTTTCATTACTATCAAGACCCGCCAACCTTGCACATGATCTTCTAGTGCATTGTGCTCAAGAAATGAGTCATCTAGCTACTTTTCTTCCTGATTTATACGAAAATTATCATAAGACAAAACCATATAAGGGTTAATTGTATTAGTTCCGACTAGATCTTACATCTCACCTTGAAAAGTTGAGAGTTACCCGTTTTTATTAAAGCTGTCGAATTTTTAATTTAAATAAAAAATATACTTTCATGTTGCATACTAAAAACCCAATCATTAAACACAAAGCTGGATTATTAAACTTAGCTGAAGAATTAAACAATGTCTCAAGAGCCTTTAAGGTTATGGGCGTCTCACGAAACACATTCTATCGTTATCAAGAATTAGTCGAATAAAGTGATATTGATGCATTGATAAACAAGAATCGACGAACACCAAATATCAAAAATCGCGTTGATGAAGAAACCGAAAAAGCTGTTTTGGCTTATGCTATTGAGCTGACTGAGCACGGCCAGCAAAGAACAATCATTGAGCTTCGTATCTGGTAGTGGTATGCGCTCTACTTGGTTGCGTAATAACTTGGAAAACTTCAAGAAGCGCCTCAAGGCATTAGAAAATAAATTTGCTAATGAAGGGCTTATTCTTACTAACGCACAAGTTGCTGCGCTTGAGAAGAAAAAGCATGATGATGAAGCTTGTGGTGAAATTGAAACAGTCCATCCAGGTACCTTGGCTCGCAAGATACTTTCTACGTTGTTAATCTAAAATGTGTTGGGCGTACCTACCAACAAACTTTCGATGATACCTACAGCAAAATAGCTTTTGCATAGCTCTATGTAACCAAAACACCAATCACTGCTGCTGATATGCTCAATGATAAAGTTCTGCCATATTTCGAGGCTCACGATCTTCCAATGTTACGCATATTAACCGACAGAGGCACTGAGTATTGTGGCCGCGTTAAGCACCATGATTATCAGCTATATCTGGCGATTAATGATATTGACCATACGAAAACAAAAGCGATGTCACCACAAACGAATGAGATCTGTGAACGATTTCACAAAACCATATTGGACGAGTTTTATCAGATAACATTTAGAAAAAAATCTACTCAACAATGGAGGAATTGCAAAAAGATCTAGACGAATGGATGGATTACTATAACAATGAACGAACTCATCAAAGTAAAAAAGTGCTGTGGACGAACACCATTAGAAACGTTACTTGATGGAAAATCGATATGGGCTGAAAAGAATTTAGCTCAAATCTAAGCTGACAAGACATTCGAAAAACTGGGTAACTGTAAGAGCAGGTCTGAGCTACTACAGCTTAACTGTTAATCAAAAGTAATTCCCCTAAAAATCTACTCCCTGTATTTATTTGAATTTTCAATTTGCGTTTTCTCTTTCCCCGTTTAGTTGAATAGATCAATCATAGTGACTATCCTTTGTAATCTAAAATTTATAATAAAAGGCATCGCCATGGACATTAAAATATCGATGAAAACTATTTTATCATTTATCTTTTCCATCACATTGTTAACCACTTTAGGCTGCTCTCAGCAAAATTCGCCTATAGAGACAGAAAAAGCACCACTAGCCAACCAAGAAAAATTCCGATTAATTTTTGGGGGAACCGATGTCGGGGGCTTGATAGTAAATCGCAACGCTAACAACATCATGATTGACTATTCATATAGTAATAATGGTCGTGGAGCTAGTAGCAAAGAAGTTTTACAGCTATCTGCTACAGGGTTACCCATTGATTGGCGTATTACCGGAAAAACTGTTTTTGGCAATGAAGTCGATGAGCAATTTAGCTTACAAGACAATATGGCAAATTGGCAGAGCTCTGCTGAAAATGGCAGTGCTGAATTTGATAATAATTCGATATACATTGCGCAAAATGCCAGTCCTTATGCACTTTACATATACGCTAGCGCCCTGTTAAAAAATACCAATCATTCATTATCTGCACTACCTTCTGGCGAGCTTACTATCACCCAAGTTGATAAGATTACGCTCAACAATATCAATAACGCTAAGATCAACGCAACGATTTATGCAATTAACGGCATTGAGCTTGATCCTAGCTATATTGCCCTCGATGACAAGCAAAATATGCTGGGATATTTATCACCGCGCGCTGTCGTTATTCGCGAAGGTTTTGAAAACCAAAGTAAGCTATTAAGTGATTTAGCGGCGAGTTTAAATGCCAGTCGATTTGAAAAAATAGCTAAGAAGGCGACTCATCATTATAAGAAACCTGTACGCATTAATAATGTCAGAATATTTGATCCAATTAGCATGCAGCTGACACCCCCCAAGTCTGTCTTGATTGAGAAAGATCAAATCTCGACTATTGAGGCATCAGTCGATATGGCTAAAGCGGGAGAAATCCTGATTGAGGGTAATGGCGGTACATTAATTCCAGGTTTATATGAAATGCATGGTCATATGAGCGATAACGACGCCTTGCTTAATGTGATGGCCGGCGTAACGTCTGTAAGGGATATGGGTAATGAAATAGAAATACTCGATCCATTAATTGAAAAGATTGAAAGTAAAAGCATTATTGGCCCACGTATTACAAAAAGTGGTTTTATTGAAGGTAAAAGCGAGTTTTCAAATGCAACGGGGGAAATAGCATCTACCGAACAAGAAGCTGTCGATCTTGTGAACATGTATGGTGAAAAAGGCGGTTACTTTCAAATTAAAATATACAGCTCAGTTAATGGTGAGTGGGTTCCCGCTATGGCGGCAGCCGCTAAAAAACATGGTATGCGCGTCACTGGTCATATACCGGCATTCTCTACGGTTGATGAAATGATTGCTGCAGGGTACGACGAAATTACCCATATAAATCAAGGCATGCTCAGTTGGGTTCTCAATCGAGATGAAGATACACGTACCCTATATCGTATTACGGGCATGAAACGCTTTGTCGATTTAGATCTTAATAGCGAAAAAGTACAAAACACTTTAAACACTATGGCTGACAAAAATATTGCTGTAGATCCCACCATTGTTATTCATGAGTTTGGTTTAACGGCGAGAAATGGTACCACTCGTATTGGCACTAAAGATTATATTGAACACATGCCCGTTGGCGTTCAACGCAGCGCAAAAGTCGCCTTATTAAATGTTGCAGACCCAGAAGAAGATAAAGCTTACCAATTAGCCTTTGAAAAAATTATTGAAACACTCGCCTTAATGCACACCAAAGGTATTTTCCTGGTACCTGGCACTGATCTAGGCGGTGCTTTTGCACTACATAGAGAGCTAGAACTATTTACAAAAATTGGTATGTCTAATGCAGAAGCACTGCGTAGAGGCTCTTATGGTATGGCAAACTATTTAGGTTATGGCGAGCAATTGGGCAGTATAGAAGTAGGAAAACTGGCTGACTTTTTCTTAGTACCGGGCGACCCAATAGCAGATCTTCGTGCTATTAAAACTGTGTCTATGGTTGCAAAAGATGGTTTAATTTATTTCCCTAGTGAGGTTTACCCCGAGTTTGGTATCAAACCCTTCACAGCAGTTCCTAAAGTTGTTGAGGGGTATTAGTTTTAACTATTCACACAAATTAAGCGTTGCCCAACGGTGACGCTTATTTATCCATTCATAAAAAATAAAACTGATAACAATGAACTGCTTTTCAATACGCTCATACTCTAAACAAATTCGCAGTCACTTTCACCACTATCATCAGTTAGTTCTGCCATTACACGGCTCAATTGATATTAAAGTAGGAGAATTTCAAGGGCTGGTAAGTTTAGGGGATTGCGTCATTATTAAGTCTGGTCAACGACATGATTTTCGTGCCCCTGAAGAAGCAAGTTTTATTGTTGTTGATCTTAAGACATTACCCGAAAACATCATGACATGGCATGATGAAAAGATAACAATAGATACTCCTTTACTTGCCTTTATTCAGTTTGTCGAAAAACAATTACAACATAAAGTGAATCATTCTCTTGAAAACTCTATGTTTACCTTGTTTTATCAATTACTGAGTCAGCAAAATTTTGCTCTTAAAATTGATAAAAGGATCGCAGCAGTGATTAGCATTATCACTGAGGATCTCAGCCAAACATACACCAATGAAACTCTTGCTCAACATGCATGTTTAAGTATTACTCAGTTTAAAAAAGTGTTTAAAAATAGCATGGGAGTAACGACTCAAACTTATATTAGTCAATTAAGAATGGAAAAAGCCAAAGCACTACTTAGTCATACCGACACGCCGATAAACCTAGTAGCCGAATATGTAGGTTACCAAAGCCCTTCCGCGTTTAGCCGTAAATTTAAAGCTTATTTTGGTGCTTCCCCTAAGGACTTTATTCAATAAGTAACTCACGTTTAAAAATAGCCCTTTCAACGAAAAAAAGCGTCCTTTGTGCACACTACTAAGAATTAATTGCTAGATAATAACAACCAATGTAATTATTTTGGTGTTTTATTATGGCGAGTTTTTATGGTGTCGTTGCTATATTTATGTGGGGAAGTTTAGCGCTGTTAGGTACCATAACAGCAGAGATACCTGCCTTTCAATTATTGTTTTTATGCTTTATCGTGTCAGGTTTATTAATGATAATAAAGCGCATTACTTTAAAACAACCCGTACTTAGTAAACCTAACTTAACATTAACGCAGTGGCTTGTTGGCGTACTGGCACTATTTGGTTTTCATTTTTGCTATTTTATGGCACTTAAAAAAGCTCCCGCGATAGAAGTTAGTCTGATCAGTTACTTGTGGCCTATGTTGTTAGCAATACTTGTTTCTAATAAAGCCAATCAATTTAAAGCCTTGCTGGGAGGGTTAATTGGCTTTATTGGCGTAAGCTTTATTATCATTGGCGACAAAGGATTTTCGTTTGACCAACAGTATATTCAAGGATACTTTCTGGCTGCATGTTGTGCGTTATTGTGGTCGAGCTACTCATGGTTCTTATCTAAGTCAGATAACCATGTTGATGATATCGGCTGGTTATCTTTCGTGGTAGCCCTGCTTTCATTATTTGCTCACCTTTATCTTGAAAACAGTTATTGGCATTTCGATTTCACCTTGTTCTTTGGTGTACTGTTATTAGGGCTTGGCCCTGTGGGTGGCGCTTTTTATTTATGGGATATAGGATTAAAGTCTGGTAATAAAAAGTTACTTGCTTCGCTAAGCTTTTGCACACCGTTAATTTCATCGGTGATTTTAGCCATCGCGGGGCTAAACTCCTTTTCTGTTAATATAATAATCGCTTTAGCCTTTATTCTACTAGGAGCCTTAATAACCAACATAAAAACTCCTAATAAAAACAAAACCTTAACTCAACAACGATCTAGCCTGTAAATTTCTCATTAACGATGAAAAACCAAATGTCCATGGGGTAATAGCATCGCTATAGTTTACGGTATTTTGTAATCGCCCTAACTTACTTGAGCTAATAATCACTTCATCACCAATTTTGTGAGTAAAGCCTGCGCCCTTTTCTCCTCTGTCATGCGTAGGAGCAAACAAGGTACCAGTAAAAAGCGCAATACCATCTGGGTATTGATGGCTATCATTAATCGTCTGATTAACTAAATCTGTCACATCTCGGCTTATTTTGCCCATATCGCTGTGATCTTGAATAGTAAAACCATCTGTACCGTTTATCGCTAAATCAACTTGCATAGTGCGTACATCGTCTATGGTAAAAGTCTCATCGAATAAACGAATAAAAGGGCCAATACTGCATGAGGCATTATTATCTTTTGCTTTACCTAGCAATAAAGCACTACGGCCTTCAATATCACGTAAGTTGACATCATTACCTAGCGTAGCCCCTTTAATATCCCCTTTATTATCAACAATAAGTACGACTTCTGGCTCAGGATTGTTCCATGTTGAGATACGATTAATACCAACCTCATCACCTAGCCCTACTGAGGACAGCGGCTGAGATTTACTAAAAACTTCGGCATAGGGGCCAATACCTACTTCTAAATATTGTGACCACATCCCTTCTTTGATTAAAGCTAATTTTAGCTTTTCTGCTTCTGGCGATCCGGGAATAACCTCACTTAAATCTATATCTAAAGTGCGATTAATTTTCTCTCTAACCTCCGCGGCTTTACTAGCATCACCAGCAGCTTGCTCTTCAATTACTCGTTCAAGCATGCTGCACACAAATGTCACGCCACAGGCTTTCACCGCTTGAATATCAACTGGCGGTAAGAAATATGGCGCATCAAGGTTACGCTCTTGACTGACCGTATTAGCAAGTACTTCTTCTACATCGGCTATTTTTTCTAGATCATCACGAGCGCAAATAGAGATCAAGTCACTATTATTCATCAACTCTGCCATCGTGGCTGAAAAAGCAGACAAGCTATAAACACCTGACTCTTTAATTAATACCGGTGATGGGCCCGGAACTGAGCTTTTATCGGTATGCCAAATTCGCGCTAACAATAAACCGCTAAAACCGTCTTGGGGTAAAAAATTTTGTAATAAGGGAGAAAGAGTTGTCATAAATAACCTATTAATTTTAACCAGAGAAAGGTTGAACTGTAATGCCTGTAGAATTTGGTGTGGCGATAAACAAGCCACCAGCGTGTGGCTCTTTTATTAACTGCTCATCACTAAGACCTTTCCTTGCCGTGGTGAACACTATTTGATCTAAATGTTTACCCACGAAAGTACAGCTTGTGATGTTTGAAACGGGCATTTCATATTGAGCAATGCACTCACCTTGTGGTGTATATTTTGATACTTTCGCGCCAGCAAAATGACAAAGCCACAAATTTCCATCAGTATCAACAGTCATCCCATCAGGATAGCCATCGTCCTCTGCTAGCGTAATAAAGTCTTCTTTAGTGACTAAATCATTGTCAATAAATGCAAGACGATAAATAACCTTTCTAGCTGTGTCTGTATGATATAGGTAGCAACCACATAAAGAGAAAGCAGGGCCATTGGTGATACAGTAATCCTCATCCATTGTTTGCCAGCTTAAATTGGGAGAAAGCTTATACAAAGCAGCCGATTTAAAGTGCTCGCCATCATCCATTGTACCCGCCCACAAGTTGCCATGAATATCAGTTTTGGCATCATTATAGCGATTGGTATCTAAACACTGCTCGGGACTTTCAATCGGAGTTACTTGACCAGAAGCTAGCTCAATAAAAGCAAAGCCTTCTCTAAACGTCACGATAAATCCACCATTGACACGTTGATTAATACTGCTAATTTCGCTATCAAAATGCCATGTTTGATGGTCGCTACCGTCAAGGTGAATTTTATGTAAACTTTTACCAATAATATCAACCCAATAAATACATTGCTCAGCTGCAATCCATAAAGGGCCTTCACCTAACTCGCATTGGCTATCACATAGCAAGGATAGGTTTTTCATGCCATCACCTCACTTTGCAATAATAAATCTGCTTTTTGCTTTAATAAGCCTGAATAGGCGTAGGCACTAGCTTTTGGCGTTCTTTTTTGACTCGTAAAATCAACATGAACAATACCAAATGTTTTGGCATAGCCTTCTGCCCATTCAAAATTATCTAAAAAGCTCCATACAAAATACCCGTCAATTTGAATACCTGAAAGCATAAGCTGCTCAAGTTCATTAAGGTGTTGCTGAATATACTTCACTCGGTAATCATCGAAAAGTTCACCATTTTTTATATGATCAACAAAGGCGGCACCGTTTTCCATGATCATGATTGGTGGTAATTGATATGTTTCGTTTAACTTATTAATTAACTCGGATAATCCTTGCGGGTAAATATCCCAATTCATCGCGGTTTTATCGTAATCATAAGTGTCAACGCCTTCAAACAAGGCATAACAGTTTGCTTCATTTGGCTCACTCGCCTTTACCGTTGCTCTGGTGTAATAGTTGACACCTAAATAATCAATTGGCTGGTTTATCAAAGCTAAATCGTCTTGGTAATTGCTTGGTAGTGAATCATGATAATGCTCAAGTAAGTTTTGAGGATACTCACCTTTTAGTAGCGGAGAAACAAATAAATCCAGCTGTTCTTGATAGGCTAACGAGGCCGCTTTTCTATCTTGAGTTTGCTGTGAAACAGGATGGGATGGACCACCATTTATAACAATACCGTGTTTACTTTCAGGGGCATTTTTACGCAATATCGGTAAAGCTAAGCCATGAGCTAAAAGTTGGTAATGAGCACTATGATAAGCCGCCTTTCTCGATTTTATTCCTGGCGCATGAATACCATGTAAATGGCCAAGAAAACTGGTAACCCAAGGCTCATTAAACGTAGAGTAAGCAACCACGTCATTACCAAATTGTTTGCTCACCACATCAGCATAAAATGCAAATTCTTCTGCTGTTTGTCGGTTCTCCCAACCACCTATATCTTGTAGGTATTGTGGTAAGTCCCAATGATAAAGCGTTAAATAAGGCTTAATGCCTTGGGAAATTAAATAATCAATTAAGGTTTGATAAAAACGTAAGCCGCGAGCGTTAATTGAACGGTCGAGTGAATTAATAATTCTTGGCCATGATATAGAAAATCGATAACTTTCGATGTTCAATGATTTCATCAAATCAATATCTTCACGCCACTTTTGATAGTGCTCACAGGCGAACTCTCCAGTGTCGCCATTAACGATAACATTTTCTTTTTGGCAAAAAGTATCCCAAATAGAATCAACTTTTCCGTCACTATTGGGGCTACCTTCAATTTGAAAAGAAGATGTTGCCGTGCCAAAGGTAAAGTTACTTTTTAATAACGGGGAGTTATTCTGCAAAGATAAATATTGTGGTGTGCTATTCATGGTTTGTACCCTCACTCGACTCACGGTTTATTAATTCGAAGTCGAGAACACTTCTTAAGTCATAAGGTTTAACTTCAGATAAATCGTCTAATTTACCTGATGATAATAGTTCAATAGCTAAATCCGCCATTTCATTTATCGGTTGTCTTACTGTTGAGATATTTGGCCAGACTGTGGTTGCCAGCTGGGTATCATCAAAACCAACAATAGATAATTTATTAGGGACATCAATGCCATTCATATGAGCCGCAGAGATGGTAGCCGCTGCCATATCATCATTAGCGGCAAAAATAGCGCTTGGTTTATCAGACAAACTCAGCAATTTTTTTGCCGCCGTTAATCCTGATTTATAAGTAAAAGAGCCTTGCTCTATATATTCAGGAGGTACATTGATTTTGTTTGAGCGTAAGGCATCTAAATAACCTTGATATCGTAGCCGACTAGCACCTTGTTTTTGATCCCCAATAATATGGGCTATTTTATGATGTCCTTGTTTAATTAAACCTTCCGTAACCTCAAAAGCCGCCTGATAATCATCAATACAAATATACGGAGCTAAATTGAGTTGGGTATCTGGTGCAATTCTTACAAATGGCACATTAGACTTTTTTAATAAGGATAAAACATCACTATCATCACACACCGGAGGTAATAGGATAATGCCATCAACACGAGTAACGTTAATAAGCTCTTCCACTGAGCTTAAGGTCTTATTGATATCAGCATTGGCTTCATCAATAACCAAGTGATAGCCTTTTTGACGACAACGCTTTAACGCATTTAATAAAAACTGGCTAACATAAGAAGCACTAGGGTTGTCATACAGTAAGCCAAGAAAAAAAGATTTATTACTGGCTAAACGTCTAGCAGAAACATTTGGCCGGTATTTAAGTTGAGTTACCACGTTCATTACTTTAGCGCGTGTTTTTTCGCTGACTTTACTGTCGTCATTCAACACTCGAGAAACAGTCATCATAGACACGCCAGACTTTTCAGCAACGTCTTGAATTCGTGCTCTTGCAGCTTTACTCATAAATATTCCATTAAAATAGATAGGAAAAATTGAAATTATTATTGTTATAAATATTGTTAACTGTGTTTATAACAATAATAACTTTTATACAAAAGTGCCGTCAGTAGAGATTACTGACGGCGACTTAAATTGTTTACCTATGGTTAACTAGAAGCTACCACGAATACCAACATTGTAACGGGCTTCATATTCTTGAGCGCCAACAAGTTGATTAGAGAAACGACCATGTGAGCGTGAATCTTCACCGGTTACGTTAATTGCTTCAACAAACACACTTAACGCAGGCATGAATTCATAGCTAATATTCGCATCCCATTGACCGTACTCTTCTGTGAATACTGGCTCATCTGGTGCACGAAGTTGATCTGTAGCTAATAAGAACTCATCACGCCAGTTATAGGCGATACGTGCTTGTAAGCCATTTCGGTCGTAGAAAGCAACAAAGTTAGCTGAATCACTAAGGCCTAACAAAGCTAGTTGCTCTGATACATCATATACATCATATTCAACATCACCATCAACAAATGTCGCGTTAGCTTGAATACCAAAACCACTTTCACCAAATAAGTGTTGAACGGCTAATTCAATACCTGATACTTCTGCATTTTCAGAGTTTTCAGGTGTGGTAATTTGCCATGTAATTTCAGGTTGACCTGCTTGTTGACTTAAACAAGCAGGGTTAGTTGCATCACCATTAGCTGGACAACCATATGCAGTTGGATCAACACTTGGCTCTGTTAATGCTTCACCTAAGTCATTATAGAAAGCACCAGTTGTTGTTTTATTCGAAATGTAATTTCCTACCCACTTTTTATAGTAAGCAGCAGATACATAACTACCTTCTTCGTAATACCATTCTAATGATAAATCAATATTATCTGATTCATATGGAAGTAATTCGGCATTACCTTGATAAGAAAGGTATGGACCACCTGGACGAGAGTTGGCAATTACTGCAGCCGGACGAAGAGCAACTAAGTCACTACGAGTAATGCTACGGCCATAAGCGGCACGAACAATAACATCATCAGAAAGTTCAACGTTAACATTTAAGTTAGGTAAAAATACGTCATAACTGCCATCGAATTCAGTTACCGCATAATTATTACCAGTATACTGTGGACGTAATTCAGTTAAGCTCATATATCTTAAATGAGTAACGGTATCTTGATTTGTTGAACCTGTAGTATCAGTATTTTCGTATCTAAAACCAGCTACTACTCCTACTGGGAAGCCTGCAAAGCTTGCATCAAATTCCATTTGGAAATAGGCATGAATAGTATCTTCTTCAATGCTGTTATACGTATCAGGGTTATATACAATGCCAATATCGTTATCAATTTGTTGATATACGGCTTCAACATCAAAATCCATGTAATAAGGGAATAATGACTCTGCGCCACTAAAGCTTGACAATAAGCCATTTGTGCTTACTTGACTTACCGCGTCACCAAGTTGTAATTGGTTAATGGTTGTTTGATGAAAGCGCCAAGTTGTATCATATTCATATTGCTGTTGACCTAAACCAAAGCTGATACTCGCTAGAGCATTATCTTCAGAGTTAACCCATACGAAATCGAATTGCCATTGATCAATGGTATTTTCTGCTTCATTACCACGACCGATTGCTAAGTTACCAGTAACCATTTGAGGATCGTACGGATCAGCATTAGCATGGTCACGGCCATTTAAATCAATATTCGCACCTGGGTAGAAACCAGATGAGTCAACGATAGGAACCGGAGCACCTAATACAGGAAGGTCAGTACCTTGACTATAATCAATATCGTAACCACCAAAGTAACACGCTGTACCTGTACCTTGACAAGTAAAGTCAGAGTTAGTTAATAATACCGCTTTATCACTTAATAAACCGTCAGGTTGTGCGTGAGCTGTTGAGTGATGATAATCAAAGCTTGCTTTGAAAGTATCAGTAATTTGCCAATCAGCATTAAAACCAATAGAGTCTGTGTTAGTTTCAATTCTATCTTCATAACCGATAAAATCTGTACCACCAGCAGTACTTGTTGTTTGAACTACAGTACCATTTGAGTCAGTTGTACCACCAACCCAGTTACCAAACCAGTGAGCAACTTGATGACGAGTAACATTATCTTCAAAACGAGACATAACATAATCAGCAGTAAAGACTAAGTCTTCTGTTGGTGCAAACTGGAGAACTACTTGACCATTTTGACGTGTACGGCTGTGATCAGAAATATCCATATTATAGTTTTGCGCCCGCCATAAATATGAATCAGGGTTCTTAGATGTATCGATAGCACTATCGTCAATCGGAGCACCTAAATCAGGACACTGAGAAGTTGTGTAACCTTGTTCACAAGCAGGACCTTGACGTAACCAACCATCAGAAGTTGCTTGAGATTCTCTAGAGTCACGTTGTGCATGAGAATAAGCAACTAAAACACCAAATTTATCATCTAAAAACTTAGTTGATAACATACCTGAAAGCTCAGGTGTTACATCATCACCTACTTCATTAGAAGTATCCATCACACCTTTTGCTGAATATACCGCCTTAAAGCCATCATAATCAAAAGGTCTAGCAGAGGTTATATTTACTGTTGCACCAATACCACCTGATGCTTGTTGTGCATTACCTGTTTTATATATTTCTACACCATTGACAGATTCAGAAGAAATTTCAGCAAAATTAAATGCTCGAGATTGAGTTCCGCTACCAACAGTATCTTGTTTTGGTGATGCGGCGTATGGCATAACACGACCATTTAACGTCACCATATTAAAGCTTGGACCAAAACCACGAACAGTAATTTGATTACCTTCGTTATTAGCACGATCAATTGATACACCAGGTATACGTTGTAAAGATTCTGCTAAGTTAGTATCTGGCATTTTACCAATATCTTCAGCTGATATTGCATCCATAACACCGCTTGATGAACGCTTTAAGTCCATAGCACGAATAACAGAAGAACGAATACCACGTACTTCGATAACTTCAGTTTCAGTTTGCTTCTTTTCGATTTGTTCTTCCGCACTTGCTTGCTCAGCAGCAACAGCTGAATATGAGCTAGCTCCTAATGCAGCTGCGATGGCCAAAGACAATAGATTTGGACTTAGTCGCTTATTGTTATTCATATATCCCCCTAAGGATGATTATAATTTTATATTTTCACACATGTTTTTTGGTGGTGAAATTGATCTAATCAACAACACGATGTTAACGCTACCATTCAAATTTTATAAAAACAACCCTTAATATAAAATTTTATTGCTGTGCTTTAGTGAAAAGTACATCCATAAAACAATTATCACTTAAATTACAATAAGTTAAAAATATTTATTTTGTATCACCAACAAAAACCACATAAACAACGTCAATTTACAGAAATTAACCACGCCACATAAAAACTTTCTTTTCCATTATTAATCAACCAGTTAGTCAGATCTCGTGTAATTTGAATTCAAAAGCTACATAGGAAAATATCGATAAATCTCATTAAGATGGCAACAGGCATTGACAATCAATCATTTCAACACCACAATGTTAACGCTAACAAATAAATTATCTTTATGACCAATAAAAGGATGGTATATGAGAACTTCACTACTTACTGCCTGTGTATCAGCTTGTATCTTGCTAAGTGCTTGCGATCAACAAACAACACAAGACGCTACAAAAGCTGTCGCAGTACAAACTGATACCCCAACGGTAACCGAAGTAAACTTTGTTCCCCCAGGTGACAAAACTCTACTTTTCATTGGTCAAGACTCCGACACTATTACCGATTATGTAAATGAAATTCCTGAAGATAATATAGAAGGCATAACTCTATACACACAAATAAAGAGTGCTAACCCTAGTGAAACATTTTTAGCCGTATTATCACCAGCCGATTGGCAATCTGGTGAAATGAGTTTTACTAAATCTCTTGCTGAGTCACCCAGTGCTGCTTTAGCTGTTGGCTTAGCGATTGATAACTGCAATCAAGAAAATCATGAGAAAAACATTAGTAACGGCCTTTACGACGAAACAATCACTTTTGCAATTAACCACTTTAAATCTATGGCACCCAAAAAAGTATATTTGCGTATTGGCTATGAATTTGACGGCCCTTGGAACTGCTATACGCCCGAAGATTACAAATCAGCTTTTAGAAGAATTGCTAATGAAATTAAAAAGCAAGAAGCTAGTAATATAACCACGGTATGGCAAAGCGCGACTTGGCCAGATGGTTATGGTAACCCAATTTATGATTTTAATACCGAAAACCATTTAGATAACTGGTACCCCGGTGATGATGTGGTTGACTGGGTATCTATGTCAGTATTTTATCGTGACTTATCACAGTGGAACTATACACCACCTACCACGCCTGCTATTGCACAAGATAAAGTAATTGCCTTTGCTAGAGCGCATAATAAACCTGTGATGATTTCTGAGTCTGCACCACAAGGCTATCGCACTGGCGCTCTCACCCACAGTTATATACAGCTGAACGAGCAAACCCCACGCACTGCTGAAGAAATTTGGCAAGCATGGTATCAGCCTTATTTTGATTATATCGATGCAAATAAGGACATAATTAGAGCTGTGGCCTATATAAACACTCACTGGGAAAGCCAAGGTATGTGGCAATGTCAACCGGGAATACCCGCCGGTCAACCAGGTTGTGATGGTGGGAACTGGGGCGATAGCCGAGTACAAGCCAATGCATATATTAAAGAAAAGTGGCTAGAGCAAGTGAATAACAGCGAACGTTGGATTCAAACAAGTGAATTTTAATTATTAAATCGTTTTGTAAACCAAGTAATAAATTAAGAAGTAGCAGAGTAACTTATGAATAAAATAACAAACCCAATACTAAAAGGTTTTAATCCTGATCCAAGCATATTACGAGTTGAAGATGATTATTATATAGTCACATCGACGTTTGAGTGGTTTCCGGGTTATCAAATTCATCATTCTAAAGACTTAGTGAATTGGCAACTAATCAATAGACCGCTTGATAGAGTCTCGCAATTAGATATGAAAGGTGTTCCCGACTCTTGTGGTGTTTGGGCTCCCTGTATTACTCATCACGAAGGTGTTTTTTACTTACTTTATACCAATGTAAAAAGTTTTGATGGCGACTGGAAAGACACCCCTAACTATCTAGTTACGGCTACTGACATAAATGGCCCGTGGTCTGAGCCGACATTTATCAATGCTAGTGGTTTTGACTCATCGCTTTTCCACGATGATGACGGTAAATCATATTTTATTAACATGCTGATGGATCACCGTGACGGACGTTTCTTCGGTGGGGTAGTTTTACAAGAATTCGACAAAGAATCGAAAAAACTGGTTGGTAAAATCCACTATATTTTTGAAGGCACTGAACACGGAAGAACCGAAGGTCCTCACATTTATAAGCGCAATGGCTATTATTACTTGATGACGGCTGAAGGTGGCACCAGTTATGAACACTGTATGACACTTGCCCGCTCAAAATCTGTCTTGGGCCCGTATGAAGTACATCCAGAAAACCCGTTAATTACATCAAAATACGATGAAGATAACTATTTACAAAAAACCGGCCATGGCGATATTGTTGAAACACAAAATGGTGAATGGTATGCCGTATTCCTTACCGGGCGCCCATTGAGTAAGTTGGGTCGTTGTATTACCGGTCGTGAAACTGCCATTGAAAAAGTAGAGTGGCGTGATGACGGTTGGCTTTACCTTGCCTGTGGTGGCCAAGCAGCCCGCAAAGAAGTTGAAGCACCAGACTTACCTGAGCATAAATTTCCTCAACTTGAGTCACGTATTAACTTTGACACACAAGAGCTTGATATTAACTTCCAAGCGTTACGTGTACCTATGGCGAAAGACTGGGTCAATTTAGAAGATCGTCAAGGCTACTTACGCTTATACGGTAAAGAGTCATTAAGCTCGTGCTTTGAACAAAGTATGATTGCTAGACGAGTACAAGCTCACCATACCATGGCTCAAACTTGCATTGAATTTTCACCGGAGAATTTCCAGCAAATGGCCGGTTTAGTTTGTTATTACAATACCGTTCATTATCATTATCTTCATATTACCGGTGATGACTTCGGCGCATACTCTGGTAAGAAGTTCATTAATATTCTCACCTGTGATGATCATAAAACCACCTGCCCTATTGGCAAACCTATCGAAATTACTGGCAATGATAAAGTCTATCTAAAAGCTGACTTTAACGGTGCAGCGCTACAGTTTTACTATGCTGTGGATTGTATTGATGACCAACCGGTTTGGCAAAAAATTGGCCCTGTGCTTGATGGCAGTATTTTATCCGATGACTATGTAGAACATGCAGAGCGTCACTTCCACCCGTGCTTTACTGGTGCTTTTTATGGTCTTGCCAGTCAAGATTTATCAGGACAGAGACTACCAGCAGACTTTAGCTACTTTGACTATCAAGAATTTGATCAAAATTAGGAGTCGTTGATGAAAGGTTTAGCAAATAAAAAAGCAATTGTCACTGGCGGCGGCCAAGGTATAGGCCGCGCCATTGTTGAATCATTGCTTGAGCAAGGCTGTGCCGTTACCTTTTGTGATATGGATGATATTGGCCTACGTTGCCATGAAGAGTTATCTGCACAAGGTCATGAGGTTTATTTCCTAAAAGGAGATATGTCACAAGAATCATTTTGTCTTGAGCTATGTCAATATGCTGCTAACAAAATGGGCGCTATCGATCTATTAGTTAACAATGCATTCTCATTTATTGCTGAAGGCATTAATGCTACCCGCGAGCAATGGCTTAGGTCGCTTATCGTTGGGCCTATTGGCTATGCCGCTATGATTCAAGAGTGTTATAAATATATGAAAGGTAATGGCGGCAGTGTTGTCAATCTAAGTAGTATTTCCGCTCATATCGCACAACCTAATCGCTGGACTTATAACGCCGCTAAAGGCGCTGTTGATCAACTGACTAAATGTGCGGCATTAGACTTAGCGCCAGATAACATCCGGGTTAACAGTGTTAGTCCAGGTTGGATTTGGACTAACGCAGTAGAGCAAGCAGCTGACTATGACCGTGATAAATATGATCCTATTTGGGGAAAATATCATATGATGCGCCGCTGCGGCCTTCCTGAAGAAGTTGCCAATGCTATTACCTTTTTACTTAGTGATGAAGCGAGTTTTATTACCGGTACTGATTTGCCTGTTGATGGTGGCTATCTAGGTCTTGGCGGTGAAGGTTTAGGTGAACAATCTAATATTCCTAATATTGATTGATTACTCTGGTTTGTCTATGCGGGCGAGATGGCTGTTTCTCCCTTACGAATGCCTGTAGAGTTTGGCGCTCGCATAGACCTTTTTTTTCAACAATCTCCATCATATCTAGTATATAGAGTCCCGTATGAAATCAGATGTAATCATCATAGGTGCTGGTTTAGCCGGTATTTGCGCTGCATTAGAGTTATTAAATGCTAATAAATCCGTGACCATCATTGATGCAAACCCCAAAGAAAAATTAGGCGGACTTGCCTTAAACGCTTTTGGCGGTATGTTGCTTAATCAAACCACTGAGCAAAAAAGATTATTCGTAAAAGACTCGCCAGAATTGATGCTCGCCGATTGGTTAAGAGCAGCGGAATTTGATGAGTCTCATGTTTGGCAAAAAAAGTGGGCTCAAGCTTACGTAGAAAGAAGTAATGAAGAAGTCTATGCTTGGCTGAAAACACTGGGCATCAGCTTCTTTCCGATAGTTCATTGGGTCGAACGTGGTGACTTTAAACCAGGTAACTCAGTACCACGTTATCATGTGGCTTGGGGTTGTGGGCAAGGAATTGTTAGTACTTTACTCGATAAACTTTTCAGTCATGTTAATGCTGACAAACTAAGTTTGCACTTTGATCACCGAGTAACTGAACTTGAAAAAACAGCTGATAAAATCACAGGTTGTTCAGGTAAGAACTTTGATGGAGATTTTTATTTTAACGCCGAACACATAATAGTCGCTTGTGGCGGCATTAACGGTAATTTAGAGCGGGTTAGAAAAGAATGGGATCCTGTATACGGTAAACCTCCCATGAATATGTTAAACGGCAGCGACCCTATTTGTGATGGTAAATTGCACGATGAAGTTAGCCATATTGGCGGTAAAGTCACTAACTTAAAGTGGATGTGGAACTATGCTGCGGGTATAGAAAAACCCAATGCAAGTATTGAAAATGAAGGCTTAGCACTTATCCCTCCTCGCTCTGGGCTTTGGTTAGACTGTTACGGTCGCCGTGTCGGTCCTGATCCTATGATGGGCGCATTCGACACTCATCGACTTTGTCAGCGTATGGGGCATTTGGATCACCAATACGGTTGGTTAGTCCTAAACTGGCGCGTTGCTATTCGTGAAATGGCCATTTCAGGCTCTGATATGAATGTTAACTTCAGAGATAAGAACTTCATTAAAGTTTTATTAGGTGTTGTTCAAGGCTCAGGAAAACAAGTGCAATGGATGATTGATGAATGCCCTGATGTAGTCTCTGCTAATTCACTTGAGCAATTAGCCACTAAAATGAACAGTGTTACCGAACAGCCTCTTGTTGATATTCAAGGTATGGCTAGTGATATCAACCAATACGATGACTTGATCCGTAAAGGAAAACGATACCATGCTGATGATCAATTAAGGCGGATAGGACAAGCGAAACGCTGGATTGGTGATTATGTCAGAACCGCAAGTTTCAAGCCGATTTTAGATAATAAATCCCTACCACTTATCGCTATTCGTTTACGATTTTTAAGTCGAAAAAGTATGGGGGGTATTGAAACGGATTTACACAGCAGAGTATTAAGCAAAACGAACCAACCAATACCCGGTTTATATGCTATCGGAGAAGCGTCCGGCTTCGGCGGTGGTGGTATTTGTGGTAAACGTTCGTTAGAAGGAACTTTTCTATCAAACTGTATTTTCAATGCTAGAATTGCAGCAAATGCTATTAACAAACATGTATAAATAAAAACCATATTGGAGCTACAATATAACAAGGAAGTAGGCGACGAGAGATTATTTAAACCATCATTTGAGGTATAATTATGATTAGAGTTAGCACGCTTTTTCGCTTATTCATCATGGCTAATGTTATCACGCTACTACCATTGAAGGTATCTAATGCTAATTCTTTTCAACAAGAAATCAGTATTGGTGTTTTTGAAGAACACTATCAAGTAATTACTAACGCGCTAGCTGAATTTGGCTGTAATATTAACGCATTAATTTACGATGAAACTAATCAGATGTTGGCAGAATACATTATTCTCTGTAAAGCATTTGAGGTCACAGGAAATAACTTTACTTTATCTCCTGTGCCCTTCCCACTTCATAAACGTATCTTTCAGCAACTATATCAAGGTAGCATTGCAATTTCAGGTATGGGGATGTGGTTAACTGATGCAGATACAAGTCGAATTGTCGCCTCAACTGCACTAATTAAGCCAAAAGAGTTTTCTAAAGGTTTATATTACAACCCTGATAATACAGCTATTACTAAGGATATTTCGCTAGCTGACTTTAAGTCATTCGATGCTGTCACTAATAAAAATTGGTTAATTGATCATAACGCTTTAACCTGTGCAGAGTTTAATGTCACACACGCCAATAGATACAAAGCCATGTTTAAAATGATTGAAAAAGGAAGAATAGATATTGTACCACATGCCTTTACGCATCTAGCTGATATGGCGCTTGAAAAAGGCGTGCAAACCTTACTTCCTATACCAGGTTATAAAATAGAATTTGATGACTCTCTACATTATTTCATTAGTAAAGAGCACCAACACTCTGCAGTAATCGCCAACTATTTAAACGAAGGCATTGAGATATTACGAGCTAATGGCACCATTCAAAAAGTGTATCAACAACTAGGTATCATCAGATCTGAGACAAAAAACTGGCAGGCCATTAATTGTGCCTAATAACATTAACTGTTTAATTGATGTCGTCATAGGCTATAGTTAGTTAAATACGAACTCAAATTTGGCTAAGACAATCATTAAAATTACATCAATATTTTTACTCATTCTATTGTTTGCTAATACGAGTTGGGCAATATCAAAAACGGTAATAGACATTGCCGTCTTTCAAGAGCATCATAAGTTAATAGCTGATATTTATGAAAGTTATAACTGTACAGATGATGCAGTTACCCATTCACCACCAAATCAAATGATAGCCGAATTTTTATTGCTTTGTCAGGCTTTGAAATTTAGTAGTGATCAATTTGATTTACGCCTGATACCTTTTCCTATACATAAAAGAATTTATCAACACCTGTATAATGGCGAGATTGCAATTTCTGGGATGGGAATGTGGCTAGATGAAGCCGATAAAGAAAAAGTTTATATCTCTCACCCCTTAATTGAGTCAGGAAAATTCAACAAAGGGCTTTATTATAGAAAAAACAATTCAAAAGTTTTACATGCCGAAAAAACAGCTAACTTTGCAGGTGTTAGAGCGGTAATAAATACGAACTGGCTTACTGATTATCAATCTCTTTTATGCGCCAATTTTGAGGTATTCCATGCCGATCGCTACGAATCAATGTTTAAAATGCTTGCTGTTGATAGAATAGATGTTGTGCCCCACGCATTCACTCCTCACTCACAAATGCATTTAATTAAAGAAGACGAAACTCTTGTCCCAATCAAAGGCTATAAAATACAATTTGATAATTCACTGCATTTTTTTATTAGCAAAAAGCACCCATTATCTCAAGAAATTTACACTGCTCTTAATAAAGGGCTAGATGAATTAAGAAAAAATAATACCATCGAGAGTACCTATCAACGTATCGGTATTATCAGGCCAGAAACAGAGAATTGGCAAACTATTAACTGTAGCTAACTGATTATATTCACATCACATAGCTTGACAATATTTCGCGATAAAGTCTCTTTGCATTGGCATGGTATCTACTGATTTATCAATAACCGCTTTAATATGTTTAAGTCTTCGTTCAATTTCAGCTTCAGGGAAAATATCCACTAGCGGGTGGTATCCTCTTGGTGTTAGCCCTTGGCCATTCATCACCGCTAGCCAAGAAGTTTCATTAAATAATTCTCCATCTTGGCGGTATATTCGACCATTGGCTTGATAAAGATCCATTTTTGCTTGTAAACGATCAGATACTTTCATACTTTGACAGTTACGCCAAAACTCGCTGTCGTCTCTATCGGTAACTTTATAATGTAAAACAATAAAATCACGAATATATTCAAGTTCAGTATTTGTCTGCGCGTTAAAGGTATCAATGTCAATTTGCTCAAAACCTTGATGAGGAAATAATGCCATTAACTTGGCAATGGCTGATTGTATTAAATGTAAGCCGGTAGACTCTAACGGCTCAACAAAGCCCGCAGAAAGACCAATAGCAACACAGTTTTTATTCCACGCTTGTTTACGTACGCCAGTGGTCCAACGTAAAAAGTTTGGTTTACCAATCGGCTCACCTTCTAATTGGTCGGTTAATATTTTCACCGCTTCATCGTCACTAACATATTTACTTGGGTACACATAGCCATTACCAATGCGGTGCTGTAAAGGTATACGCCATATCCAACCTGCCTTTTGCGCTTTTGACTGGGTAAACGGATGTAATACCTCAGTTTCTTTCGGCATACATGGGATAGCAACAGCGGTATCGCAAGGTAAAGTATCACTCCAATCATTAAAACCGGTTTTCAAAGCGCCTTCAATTAACAAGGCTTTAAAGCCTGAACAATCGATAAATAAATCACCTTCTATGCGTTCACCACTTTCGAGTAATACACTATCAATAAAACCATCGCTGTTTCTTAAAGATACATCCACCACCTTGCCTTCAGTGCGATTCACACCACGTTCTATGGCAAAGTCACGTAAATATTTTGCATATAAGGTCGCATCAAAATGAAAAGCATAATTAATTTGAGATAGCGGTGAATTACCCATATTTTGTGAACGCATAAACCTGCCCTGCCTAGCAGCAACTGCCGCTAAGGAATACTCTTCAAGATCAGGAGTTTTACCTTGTTGGTTCATCTTAAGCCAATAATGATGAAACTGGATGGCGTCCATGTTGGTACCATGATCACCAAAGGGATGCATATAACCGCCACCTTTTTTAGTCCAGTCAATAAACTCAATACCTAATTTAAAAGTTCCTTGAGTTTTCTTAACAAAATCATTTTCATCAATGCCTAACATTTTATTAAACAAAGATATTTGCGGAATGGTCGCCTCACCTACCGACACTGTACCTATTTGATCAGACTCTATTAACCTAATATCACAGTAATCTCTACCCAATAATTTTGCCATCGAGGCCGCGGTCATCCAGCCAGCTGTACCACCACCAACAATAACGACTTTTTTTATACGCTTATTTTGTACTGGCATTTCATTCCCCTTCTCGGCAATTTTTGCTGAAATTGTCTCTGTTTTACTGGCCTTACAATAAGACTGTATATATTTATGGTGCGATATTTGTTGATCACTTGCTTGTTGAATAAAATTTGCGAATTTAACCAGCTTTTGCTCGACTTTAGCTAATGCGAAATTATCCAATAAAGGGTCATACTTTTTAGGCCAACACTCAAGTCCAAGCAATAATGAAATCCATCGACTCTTTTCTATTGTTTGGTCCTCATAGAGGGGAAAAACACCCGTGTGTTTAAATAAACGCAAACTATGTTCTAGCTGTTCAGAGATTGATAACGATTGAGTTTGTTGCCAGTAACCGCCTTTTCGCCATGCACTCATCATTAAAAAAGTTTGATTAAAATCAGCTACATCTTGATAAAACTTCTTACTTTGTCGGTTATAACTATTGACTAAACTGGTGGAACATTGCTTATTAGGTAAGCGCTTTAACCAACGTAATAAATCGCTTCGAATGTAGTTAAACTCCGTTTCTGCTAGCGGCTCAAATGTAAGTGCGGCTTTGCCTAATGCTAAACAGTTTTTTTGCCATTGTTTGGCTCTAATCCCCGTATTTAATGACTTATGACGAATACTTGAGTTGACGGTTATGCCCATTTGTTGTTCAAAACAGGCCACCACTTGCTGCGCAGTAAATTCATTACTGTCATAGTAGCAACTGACATATTGGTGCTCTTGTATTGATTGACAACTAAACCAACCAAATTCCGCCGTAGTAACACAATTCGCAGCTCGTTCAATAGTCTCATTTTCAATAGTAAATGCGATTTGGCTGTTAGCAGGATATTTTTCTTGCCATGAAGTAAAGGGCACGTTAAGTATTTGTTCAATTAAGGTGCCTTGCTCAGCGGTACAATCGATAAAGAAATCAGCTGCAAGCACCTCTCCTTGTGCTAACGTGATACTGTCAATAAAGCCTTGGCGCTTACTGTCAGTGTTATCTTCGACACAGTTAACTGACTTTATTTGGCCAAGGTGCTGAGTAACCCCTAACGATAATGCTTTTCTTCTAAGCTGATTAGCGTAATCCACAGTCGATACATTAAGCCCATAACTGAGCGATGACTTAATTGAGGCGGCATCGCTAACAGGGTGAGTAAATTTTCCCTGTTTGGCACATAATGCACTAAAAGAGAATGCTTCAATGGCATTATGTGTCATTGATTTTTTTGGCGATTGTAAATGTAATCGCGTTAAATAATGTTGAAATTCTATACCATCAAAACTAAGTCCTACTGGCGTAGCGGTATGAAAAAAATCATTTTCTGCACTGTACCAGCCTTTATATTGAGTGGCTAAAACAAAGCTAGCTTGGCTATTCTTCATTAGGCTTGCTTCATCAATATTGAGTTTCTGATGAAAGTCCACTTGACTTTCATTTAAGGCAGTAACATGAGTAGCCGACTTAAAGTCAGTGTCTTGCTCGGAAGATTCTTGCTCCAAACATAGGTGTACAATCTCTATATCCAGCGTCGATAATTGCTGTGCTAATACTAAACTTGCCTGCCAACCCGCTAGATAACTCTCTTGGTCTTTAGTGTCATTACTACTAACGACAACAATACGTGTTAAGGCTTGATTGTTTTGTGCTGCATGTTTAAATTTGTCATCAAGATTAACCATGTTTACGCCCATACAAATTCATACTTGGTTTTGCTTTATTAGGATAGTTAGCAGGGTTATTTAAATATTTTTTAATAATATCATGATGTTTTGGCATACCAGCTGCAGCTTTTTCTACTTGCTGTTTATAGCCCGACAGTTGTTTTAACAACGACTCATCACTGATCAAGTCTATGCGTTCATCATAACTTTGTGGAATGATGCCTTGCCCCATGAATACCGCCAACCAACTTGGCTCTAGAAACAAACCATGTTGATAGTTTTCAATTAAGCCCTGCTCTTTAAACAACTCGATTTTTTCTTCTAATGAGTCAGGCACAGACATATGTTTGCAATAGCGCCAAAACTCAGTGTCTTCACGCTCTGTCGCGTGGTAATGCAAGATCAAAAAATCACGGATACGGATCATTTCATTATCGAGGGAGCGATTAAATTCATAGGCTTTTATTTCTAGCTCATCAACATCATTACTTTCATGATCAGGGAAGACTTCCAGCAACTTCATAATCGAGCTTTGAATTAAATATAAGGTTGTTGATTCTAATGGCTCTAAAAAGCCTGACGCTAAGCCAATAGCCACACAATTTTTTAGCCATGCTTTTTTCGGCTTACCGGCGCTAAAATTAAAACTAACCGGCTGCTGTAATGGCTCACCTAATAAGCTGGTCATTAAATTATCGGTCGCTGTGGCCAAATTAGTAAATCCATCACAAAAGACATGGCCATTACCCAACCTGTGTTGTAATGGAATACGCCAAAGCCAACCGGCATCTTGCGCAATGGCTTTAGTATAAGGTAAGGGATCTTGAGTATATTGAGTAGGTAAAGCAACCGCACTATTACAGGGTAGCCAATTGCTCCAATCGTCAAACTCAACGTTTAGGGTTTGTGATATTAATTTACCGTTAAAGCCTGAGCAATCAATAAAGAAGTCTCCTTCGATATGCTCACCAGTCTCTAGTACCAGTGACTTTATCTGTTCATCAGCATGTTGAATTACCTTTTTTACTTTTCCTTCAATATGTGTAACACCGTGTTGTTTAGAAAAAGATTGCAGAAATTGAGCGTAACAACCGGCATCAATGTGATAGGAATAACCAAAAGTAGATAATACCGAATTTTGCTCGGTACTGGGGAAATCAAATTTACCGGCAAGACTTGCCATAACAGGTAATGAGTACTCACTAAAACTTGTGGTATTACCGTGGAGATGCTGTTTTAACCAAGCATGATGAAAGTCCACTTGATTGATTTTTTGTCCATATTCGCCAAAGGGATGTAAGTAACTTTCCCCTTTGTTCTTCCAATTTGAAAACTCAATGCCAACTTTGAACGTTGCCTGCGTGGTTTTCATAAATTCAGCTTCGTTAATTCCTAGACGTTCATTGAAAAAACGTAAATGAGGTAAAGTTGCTTCGCCTACTCCAACACGAGCGATTTGCTCTGATTCAATTAAGCTAATTGAGTATTTATTACTAGGTAACAATTTGGAAAATGCTGCGGCTGTCATCCAACCGGCGGTACCACCACCTAAAATAACAATGCTCTTTTTCTGTGTTGTTACTGCTTTATTCATAATACTCCAATGAAATAAGTTGCCGCTCCTATTGTTAATAGGAACGGCGATGGGATAGAAAAGGGTGGTCTTATCATATCCCAAAACATTGAGAAAACAATAAACTAAAGGTTTTCTCGTTTTGCTTTACAGAATCACCGTTAGAACATTGCTCTAACAACCAAACTATAACGACGGTCATTAGTAAACCATGCACGGGTTTTCTTATCACCCGCTTGATTAATTTGCATCTTGGTTTCAGTAATATTGTTATTCAAGTTAGTTCCTTGAATACCTACCTTCCAAGTGTCATTAACATCCCAAAATACTGACGCATCAACTTGTCCACCTGCACCATTATAAATAGGTAAAAAGGTGATGACATCACGTGTGGTTAACAAATACTCTGAGCGCCAGTTATAGGCAACACGAGCTGAGATACCAAACTTTTCATAAAGCAAAGCTGCATTGGCATTTTGCTCTGAAAGACCTTCTAAAGGTAGATCATCAAAAGCAAAATCACCTGCATCACTATTATCATTAGTCGAGTCATTCAAACCACTATTGGGTGAACCATCTTCTGAGATATAAGTATAATTAAGCTGTGTACCTAAGCCTGACCAAGCGCCGGGTAAAGTATCAAAAAATTGCTGATATGCTACTTCAAAACCTTTAATGCTACCTTCATCACCATTAGTTGCCCCTGCAACAGCTACCGTTTGAGTAGAGCCATTATTGGTATAATCACGGAAAGTCACACCATTGATAAAGTAATTGCTTAAATCTTTGTAAAATAATGACGCTGTTAAAGAGCCAGCCTCCGCAAAATACCACTCTAGTGACAGATCATAGTTATATGATTCCATTGGTTTCAAATAAGGATTGCCTGATGTACCATCATAGTAAGCATAAGCTGCTGATACCGGCACCGGCTCTTCACCCGGTGGTACATCAGGATCAAATACCACTTGCATATCTTGACCGGTAATTTCCACGTAATTACGTAAATTACCTAAAGAAGGTAGCGAAATGGCTTCAGAAAAAGCGGCTCGTAACAATAATTCATCAGTAAGGTTTAACTTAAAGTTAACGCTTGGTAAGACATTAGTATATTCACTTGATGCCGTCAGTGGTACTGATGCACCATTACCAAATGCTGCTTGGTCGGCAACTAACACGTTACCTATGTCGGTTGGATCATTAGGATCTTCTGGTAAGTCATCAGGAAAAACATTGAAGCCGTCAGTATCATTTTCTAGCTTCACATACCTAAAACCAATGTTAGCACTGTAGTCCATACCGCCAATATCGCCTTCAAAATCAAACTTGATATAAGCCGCACTGCTAACTTCTTTAGTGACATTAATCTCATTTGGAATAAAATGGCCTGTTGCGTCTCCACGACTTGCTAGTGCCGACCAGCCCCAATCAACCCCCATAGCAGGAGCCAATGCAGACTCAAGGTTTGCATAGTCACTGACCATTGATAAGGCTGGGAATAAGAAGCTATTGCCCCCTTCAGCGCTTAGCACACCGCCACGAGCAAAATTACCAAAATCAATCACTTCGGTAGGCACATCTTCATGATCCGAGTACCACTGATTACCACCAGCCCAAGCTTCTGAAATAACGGCCCAATTATAAGTAGATTGGCGAGTAGTTTGTTCACGATCTGAATAGCGAACACCAAACTGAATGGCTTTCATAATCCCTGAATCGAGGGTATATTCCACATCGAATCGAGTTGAAAGCTCTTCACCTTCATTATCTGAAACATGATCCATGGCGCTACGGAAGAAATGTGCACTAGGGTCAGTAAATGGATTAGACGGCGTATAGTCGCTTTGGTTATCATAACCAGGATGATGTAATGAAACATTTGCCACACCGCTACCGGTTAAGTCCATACCAACAACAGCGCGGGTTGCTCCCATTACAGAAACATCTTCAATTGTGCCAGTAGAATCTACATATTGCACATCAAATTGAAATGCCCAAGTATCATTTGGAGTATATTTAGCGTTAAAACTATAATCACTCGTTACTGAGTTTTCATCACGAGCACGAGTTTGCATATTGTGCTGTGCGCCATAACGCTGCGGATTACCATCACCACGCCAGCCTGCTTCAGAAGTAATAACGCCTTTTTCAAAATAACCATTATCGTCAAATTCGAACTCTGTACCATCAACAGGCAGCATATTCACTCTAGAGTCATCATCATCCATTTCAATAACATTTTCAGACCAAGCTAATGTTGCTTCTGAGCGTAAATACTCACCCGTTAGCAATATCGTTTTATCTGGGCTTTCCCACTGTAATGAAGTAGCAAAACCTTCACGTTCTCTGTCATCTACTTTTTTACTTAAACGTGTTGTTTCCGGAACATAGAGTTCTTCGCCATTAGGGCCACTATAAACTTGTGGTATATATAGGCCTACCTGTGTGCCATGAGATTCAACTTTAATTTCTGAATTTGAATAGTTAGCTAAGAAGCCCCAACGACCCGAATTGGTATCCCAAACATCACTGTATAAACCAGAGAATGTTGGCGCTGTTTCTTCTCGCAAATCGGTATAGGTGAGATCGGCACTAAAAGCGACAACACGTCCATCGGAATCAAATGGCTTACGGGTCACTAAATTAACCGTACCGGCAATGCCACCTTCAATCATGTCAGCCGTTTGGTTTTTAAATAGTTCAACAGAGCCCATAAGCTCTGGCGAGACATCTTCAAAACTCAAACCTCGCCCCGAATCGGCTGAAAAACTATCACGGCCATTAAATTCACTTCGCACTTGTGTTAAGCCACGTACAACAACGCCTCCCCCTTCAACACCAAAATGGTCGGGGTCATCAGCCGCCGCAAAGCGCTCAATAGCAACACCTGGCATTCTAGAGATGGCCTCTAGTACACTGCGATCAGGCATAGAGCCTAAATCCGCGGAAGATAAACCATCCATTACCGTATCAGCATTCATTTTCATGTTTTGTGCTGAAATTAAATTACCACGCTGACCTTGCACCTCTATTACTTCAATCGACTCTTCTGCTTGAGCTGTTTCCGCTTTTGAGTCTTGAGCGAACGCTGTAGCAGAAGTCAGCCCAAGTACCGCAGATGCAATTAGCGAGTATTTAAAGTTTTGCTTTTGATGGTGTGATTTATTTTTCATAAAGATATCCCCTTCATTTTTCCACCTAACTTTTATTTAATTATGTTTCGTTATTTTTTTTAAGTAGTTCACAGGTTTTCTAAATTCACGTTATCAACATCAAAGTGATAGAGCGCCTTTAGTTGGGAAATAGCTAGAGATTGAACGTTCAACTTTATGAACTCTTGTATTTGAACGCTACCAAAACATAATAAAATATTGAAAAGTAAAGAATAAAAATAAACATCAATAAATACTGAATAAAAGTGAAATTTAGTAAAAATTAATAATAAATGAGGGGAATTAATTAAAATATTCAAATATATTGGTAAATATCCTCAGGTCACAGTCAGTTAAATAACAAAATAAAAGTAGTAAGCCATTAAAAGTTAAGCTTAGTGGTTGTTGTGAATTAAAACTAATTAACGATGAGTGTTTTCTATTTGTCATCAATTGAACATTCACTGTCAGTAGTATTTAATGCAAATTTCCGTTCAAATTTATTTAAAGACCTAAACAAGTACGACTAAGTAGCATAGTTGAACGACTTTTATCACATTTTAAGTCAAGTTATTAATTGCCCGTGTTCATCAGGTCATATAAGCCTGTAAAAGAGATAGATAAGTATTAATTGACACAAATCGGGTAAATGAATAAAAGAATCTAAATAATAAGCGGAAGTTTAAAACTCATTAGTATAAATAAGTGATAAAGCACTATGCCCTCACTGCCTTATACAATTGAGCATGACTTAGCCGCTATAAATAACCTTAGGAATAACTCCATGTTTAATCCCAAATCTTACCTATTTATTGTGCTAATTTTTCTTACTGCTTGTGGCAGCTCAGGATCAAGCACAAATTCTGATCAAAATATTACTATAGAGCTAAGTCCTGCTCCACCACCTGTTATATCTTCGCAAACAGAGGAAGCAATAAAAATTAACCAATTAGGCTATTTACCTAATGCTCACAAGATGGCTATCATACCAATGATCACAAGCGAGTCTTTTGCATTAATCAGTCAAGATTCAGGTGAATCAGTCTTTAGCAGTAATTTATCTGCAAGCTTACAATGGGGTCCAGCAGGCGATGAACAATTTAAGCAAGCTGACTTCAGCGCATTTACGACGCCCGGCCAATATTTTATTCGGGTAGAGGGGATTAAAGACTCTCACTCTTTTACGATTAATAATAGTGTTTACAGTGAATTACATGATGCTGCGATAAAATCTTATTACTTTAACCGCGCCAGTATTGCCATTACCTCTCCTTATGCTGCAGATTGGCAACGTAATGCCGGACACTTAGACCTTAACGTCAAAGTACATAGCTCAGCAGAAAGTAACTTTCGAGCGGCCGATAGCACCATAGCATCAGCTAAAGGCTGGTATGATGCCGGTGATTATGGAAAATATACGGTAAATTCAGGTATTACTACTTACACATTACTCGCAGCTTATGAAAATTTCCCGCGTTTTTATCAAAATAGAGTACTTAATATTCCAGAGTCAAATGATGAATTACCCGATTTATTAAATGAAATATTTTGGAACCTTGATTGGCTAGAAACCATGCAAGACGGTGATGGTGGTGTTTATCATAAGTTAACAACACTCGACTGGCCAGGTCATGAAATGCCCGATGAAGACACCCGTGAGCGATTTGTAATAGGAAAATCTACCGCCGCGACACTTAACTTTGCGGCAGTATTAGCGGCCGCAAGTAGAGTTTACCAACCCTTTGATGCATCTATTGCTTCAAAAAGACAAGCTTGGCTTACTGCGGCAGAATCGGCTTGGAGCTGGGCCATCGACAATCCAGAGCAGTTCTATCAACAGCCTAATGATGTACACAGTGGTGAATACGGCGATAATGCTTTAGCCGATGAGTTTGCATGGGCTGCTGCAGAATTATTCATTGCAACACAAGACGATAAATACCTTGACCATTTTTTTACGTTCAACAACGGTTTTACCGTTCCTTCTTGGCAAAACGTTGCTTACTTAGCCATTAGCTCATTAGTAATGAACGGTGAAAATTTGCTGTCTGCAGAGTTATATCAGCAGTTAACACAAACACAATTAACGTTAGCCGACACTATTGTGGCAGAGCATCAAACAAGTGAATATATGGTCGCTATGACAGAGAATGATTTTGTTTGGGGCAGTAACTCTGTTGCATTAAACAAAGCCTTAGTCCTTAGCCAAGCATATCAGCTAACAAACAATAGCCAGTATCAACAAGCTAGTTTAGGGTTAGTGCACTATATACTTGGTCGTAACCCTATTGATTATTCATTTGTAACCGGTTTTGGCAGTAAGTCACCCATGGCGCCTCATCATAGAATATCAGCCAGTGACAATATCACAGCGCCAATACCTGGTATGGTTGTGGGCGGGCCAAACAATGGTAAACAAGATGGTTGTTCTTATCCTGCAATAGAACCTGCAAAATCTTATGTTGATGACTGGTGCAGTTACGCGTCAAATGAAATAGCGATTAACTGGAACGCCCCTTTAGTATATGTACTAGCGGCGATACAAGATGGACAATAATCAACTGATTTGAATAAAAATTAATTTAAATGAACAAAAAAGAGCTGAAAACAGCTCTTTTTTAATTCTTACACTCGGACTTATAATTTACCTTGCTGCCATTGAGTAATTACTACCCTTGCATGGCTTCTAGCTCTTTACCTTTAGTTTCATTGACAAACTTAATCACAAAGCCAATTGAAATAAACGCACACACTGTATAGAAACCATAAGCTGCAGCAAGCCCAATACTACCGAGCATGATAGGGAATGTCATGGTAATAGCAAAATTGGCAATCCATTGTGCAAAACCACTAACCGCTAAACCAGAGCCTCTGATCTGATTAGGGAACATTTCGCCGAGCATTACCCACATTACCGGTCCCCAAGAAAGATTAAAGAAAAATACATAGGTATTGGCTGCGATCAATGCTGTAGTTCCCATAGTACCTAACAATAAGTTACCATCGCTATCGGTAGCAGCTTGAGCAAACGAGAACACCAATACAGCGAGTGATACTGCCATACCAATTGAGCCAATAGTTAAGAAAGGTTTGCGGCCAACTTTATCAATCGTCATCATAGTGATAACACATGCCGCAATACTTACTGCGCCACTAATAATATTAATCAGTAATGCGTCAGACTCTGAAAAGCCAACCGCTTGCCACAGTACCGCACCATAATAGAAAACTACATTGATACCCACCAACTGTTGAAAGGTTGCTAAACCTATACCTATCCATACAATGGTTCTTACTTTTCTAGTCTTTTTATCAAGTAAATCAGTTAACTTAGGTTGATGATGATCACTCGCTAAAGACGTTTGAATCGTAATAAACTTTTGCTCGGCTGCTTCTGGGCCAAAAAGTTTACTTAACACGGCTTTAGCTAAACTGTCTTTTTGCTTCATTACTAAATATCGTGGACTTTCAGGAATAAACATCAAGGCGATTAAAAAAAGTACCGCTGGAATCAATTCTATCCAGAACATCCAACGCCATGCTTCAAAATCTAACCACAGTATTGTGGTCGAAGAGCCTGCGATAGCAACTAAATAGTAATTACTAACAAATGCGCTAAATAATCCACCGATGATAGCCACTTGCTGAATAGACGCTAACATACCACGATATTTCGCCGGCGCTATTTCACTAATATAGGCAGGAGCTAATACCGAAGCAGCACCAACAGCTAAGCCACCAATAATACGATAGACAATAAATTCAATTGACGAAACCGCTATACCAGAGCCCCAAGCACTAATAATAAATAATATAGCGGTAACAATTAATATGGACTTTCGACCAAATTTATCAGCAAGCCGAGCAGCGGCAAATGCACCAACAGCACAACCTAGCAACATACTAGCAACATTAAAACCAGTTCCAACGCTATCAGAATTAAACGCAAGTTTTAAACCATCAACGGTACCGTTTATTACACCACTGTCAAAACCAAATAAAAAGCCTCCGATTGTGGCTACACAACTAATTAAAATAATTAATAACATGTTTTGTTGCTCAACCTTTTCAGTCGCTGTTGAACTATGTTCCGTGGCTGAAATAACCTGTTCTTGCATTTATATTCTCCTAGAGTCTGTTGACCTTTCATATTTGTATATTGTTCACGTTATTTTTGCGCGATGTGCATAGAATGTTACACTGTCGTTTTAGATCAATTTTTAACAGCAAAGCGAGGTAGCATTTAAACAAAGCCTAATGGCTGCGTTTATCCTCTACCTCTCCTGCGTTATCGATTATTCAAGTCGTATCACTTCCCTTGTTAACCTCTATTTTTGATAAAAACAAATCGCTATCAAAATATCAGCAAAGATCAATAAACCCTCATTATTTTTTGATAGATTTATAATACTGATACGTTAGCTTTTAATACTTTTTCTGTACCCAGTTTTATACCTTGTCCGGAGCCAATAGACACATGGAGAACGCCCGTATAAGGTTTTATTTTTCCTTCGTTATCCACGTAAGTGAGTTTCTCTTGTTCAATCACAAAGGATACTTGTTGTGCGCTATTTGCTGCTAGCTTGACATGCTTAAAGCTTACCAATTGACGTATTGGAGTTTTAACGGGTGCATCAGGCATAGAAAAGTACACTTGCACAACTTCATTCGCGTCAAAGTCTGAAGCATTAGTGACCGTGGCAGATACATGTAGTTGTTCTTGCTTTGATAAAGACACATTCTGATAACTAATGTCTGCATAACTCAAACCAAAGCCAAAAGGGTAAAGCACATCACCTTGATAATATTTATAGGTACGATTATCCATGGCATAGTCTTTAAAATCAGGTAAGTCATCAATACTTCGGTAAAAAGTCACCGGCAACTTACCAGAAGGGCTAAATTCACCAAAAAGTAGACGAGCAAGAGCTGTACCAGTAGACTCTCCTGGATAAAAACCTTGTATTACTGCAGAGGCATGTTGATCAACCCAATTTAAGGCAATAGCACTACCACTTAAATTAACATAAACAATAGGCTTACCTGTTTCTGCTAATTGTTTAAGTAGCATTAACTGACTCGCAGGCAAATTAATATGGGTACGATCGCCATGAGAAAAGCCATCAATTTCTAACGGCATTTCTTCACCCTCAAGGTTAGCGGTAATACCGCCGACAAACACAATAACCTCTGCACTTTTAGCAGCCGACATAGCGGCTTGCGTTAAATCTTCGTCTTTATTTAACCAACTCAACTTAATTTCAGGTTCAATAACATTTGAATGCCAATAATGTTGAATAATTGATTGTGCTTCAAAAGTATAGTGCTTATCCGCGACTAACTTAATGCTGCCTGTTATATTTTTTCCATCGATAGTGTAAGTAACATTAGTGCCTTTAAACTCATAATCCCCACTGTGTTGAGGCTTTAATATTCCTCGCCATTTAACGGAAAACTCTTGGTCATTATTGCCCCCCAATGGCGAATGTTTAAAACTAAAATCTATATTTTCATCAATGCGTTGAATAGTCGGTTGTACATTAAAATGTGCTTTAGCATAATATTCAGCTTTTAAACCGGGTTTCAACTCCCCGGTATAATTTAAATGATAAAAAGATTGGCTACTCACGGCTTGGTGATGACTATAGACCTCCCCTGTTAAACTAGAGCCAACAGCATAATTCACTTGGTTATTACCAATCATGTCTGCAATAGCTGTCTTAGGTGTAACGGCGTTGATTGGTTTACCATGATAGTTGGCTAGTAAAACGGTTTTATTGTCGGCATTTGGGCCAATTAACGCAATGTTAGTGCTCTTTTTAAGTGGTAAAACACCTTTGTTTTTCAGTAACACTAAAGATTGCTCTGCAGCGGTTTGTGTTAACGCTAAATGCTTAGCAGAGCCAACAACGTCTAATCCGTTTTTTGCATAAGACACCAGTTCACTAGGGTCGAACATCCCCAATTTAAAGCGCGCAGTAAATAAGCGGGTAACCGCTTGTGTAATGGCTGTTTCATCAATTAAGCCCTCTGTTACCGCTTGGTTCAAAGCATCGTACGTATTTCCATGATGATCACCACAATTTAAGTCAGTGCCTGCTAAAACGGCTTCAGCAGCTGCTTGCGCTGGTGTATCGACCACATGGTGTGATTTTTTATCATAAATATCAGCTACCGCGCCACAATCTGACACCACATAACCTTTAAAATTAAATTCATCTCGTAAATGGTGTTTTAATAATTCATCACTACCGCATGCCGGCTGACCATTAACACGATTATAAGCACACATGACTGACGAAACTTGCGTATTTTTAATCGTATCAGAGAAAGCAGGTAAATACGTTTCTCTCATGTCCTTAGCTGATACGTGATAGTCGTCGCTATGGCGCGAATATTCAGGGCCACTATGCACAGCAAAATGCTTTATCGTGGCAACAGATTTAAGGTGCTTATCATCAGAGCCTTGTAAACCATTAACGAAATTAGTAGCAATTCGGCTAGTTAAAAAAGGATCTTCTCCGTAAGTTTCTTGACCACGCCCCCATCGAGGATCTCTAAATATATTAATATTAGGTGACCAATAAGTTAGCCCTGTATACATGGCTGTATTCCCTTCACCTAGAAACGCATGATGTTTTGCCCTTCCTTCATCAGAAATTGCCGTAGCAACATCATAAATAAGCGCTTCATTGAAGGTGGCAGCTAAACCTATAGCTTGTGGAAAAACTGTGGCACTTCCTGCTCGCGCTACGCCATGTAAAGCTTCATTCCACCATCGGTATTGTGCAATACCCAATCGCTCAATGGCAGGTGATTTATCAAACATTTGCGCTATTTTTTCTTCAAGCGTAAGTCTTGAGACTAAATCTTTTACTCTAACGTCTAACGGCAATTCAACATTATTAAATGGGTATTTATTATTTTCTAACTTAGTTAAGCTTTCTTGAGCTGATGGTAACCCATCGTTTGCTGAATGACAGCCAACGAGCAAAGAACATAAAATTATGGGCTTAATAATTAAGCCTGCTAACAGTTTTGATTTTGTAATATTCAAAGTAATCTCATCCAATTGATAAAGTTAGCGCTAACATATCAGCCGAATTTTATAAATACGTCTGATTAAAGTTATTTTATGAGATTTGAACGTTCAACCATTCGGTATTAATAAAAGTCGTACCCTTTCATACGTTACGTAAGGTCTGGATTTTCTTTATCCCAATAGTCTTTTCGGTATTGTGTTGGTGTAACACCGGTTAGTTTTTTAAAGAAGGTATTAAAGGTTGCTTTACTGTTAAAACCAGCCATATCCATAATATCTAACATGGTTGTTTTACGATGATTTTCTTTTACTAATAATGATTTACTTTCATCTATTCTGTAATGGTTAATAAATTCAAAGAAGTTCTTTTTATAGTGATGATTGATAATAATAGACAATGTTCTTGGCGCTAATTCAAGTTGGTTTGCCAAGTTTTCCTGAGTTAGTAAATGATTTAGATAAGGTTTATGCAATAGCATATATTGCTCAATTTTATTAAGCACTTGCGGTTCCACCAGCTCTTTACTTTTATTTTTTTTATCAACTAAAGTATTATCAACACCTTTAAATATGGTTGAATGGCCGGCACTAAAAAATATCAAGACACTAATCAATAGCATTTTGGCATAATTTGACATTAGCCCTAAGCTTTCATGATCGAGCACAAACTGCAATTCGTACGATGAAAAAATAGCAACGGCAACCAAGATAGCAATTAAGCGAATAAATAAGAAACCAATAGTTAAAATATTCAACCAATTTAAATTGACACTTTCTAACTCTGCGACTTCATTGATTAATAGCCTTTTATAGCGTCTGAGTTCAATCAAACATAACACACCACAAGCAAACCTAAAGAGCTCCCTAAAGATATGGAACCCCCTATCTACCGAAGATGCATCAGCAACAATTTCCCCTTGGAGAGTTAAAATTTTGATGTCATTATCAACCGATAACCAACTCACATAGAAATAGCAGAAATAAACCAAAAACGGCACTAAATACAGTAAATCTAACTTTCTAAAATGGAAGTTTTTATAAATTAATGAGCGTATATAAAACAATAATAAGGGGGCTTCAAGCCAATAGCTCAAGCCGAAGCTATAAAACAGATTTGGAGAGAACTCAAGTGCTTGAAACCTAAAAGCTTCACCAAATATAATCAAATTATCGAGGGGGATAGCCGCTTGAGTTAATAAAAAAAGGCTTAGAAGAATGTTACTAGAACGCTTACCTTTTTTTAAGGTGATGACAAACAATGAAAAAAGGACACATTGGTAAATAGTAATAATCAATGCAAGATCATGAGTGTTAAACAAAACTTCTTTCAAAATATCTACAGCCCTTTAAAGTTCTTTTATTTTTATTTTTATTTTTATTTTTTGTTTAATCAAAATAGCATATTTTTTTTAATCAAAACACCTAGCTGTTACTATTAATATGTTTGAAATGAATTTTCTTATTAAATAACAAATTGCTCCACTACTGTTTTCTGACTAGATGCTAAGTACTTAAGCTGTTCACTTAAATCGGTCAACTTCCCCACAGTACCATTACTTTTATCTGCACTTTCAGATATTTCATTAATGTTTTGCCACTTCTGAAGCGGTTTGGATCTGGAGAACATTCAAAAGAGTAATAGACTAGTAAAACTAAAATAGACGTTTTATGAATTCCATTTGCTCTTGAAGTAAATGACTTAAATCATGTGGCATCAACTCGTGCTCTAATTGCTTGTCAAAAATAGACATAGCAACAGCGTCTGCTTCATAATTAAAGCCTAAGCTCTTTCTGCCATCTTCAAAATGATCAACTCTCTCATCAAGCTTGAATAAACTACATTGATCAGCCCGCCAAAAGTTGGGAATGGCAATATAGCCTTCATCACCAATAATATATGCCCAATTTTGTAATTTACATTGATAAGATGTTGATAATGATAATTTACTCCCACCTGCATCGGCAAGTATAACCACATCATCCTCAACTCCATTAGGAGCCAAATGAGATTTAATAAAGATATTACTCATGGGAGTAGCAACAAAATATAACGCAATCGCTAAAGGGTATATGCCCATCTCGAGTAAACAGCCACCGGCTAGCTCTGCATTATATTCACGTCGGTCTTCATCATAGGGTAATGGATAACCGAAATCGGCTTTTATGTGCTTTATTTTACCAATTCTACCTTCGTCAACCCATTGTTTTGCTTTAAGAATGGCTGGTAAAAAATAAGTCCACATGGCTTCCATCAGGAATAAGCTTTTCTCTTTTGCTAATGCAGCTAATTTTTTACTTTCTTCACTACTGACAGTTATAGGCTTTTCACACAGTACTGATTTACCCGCCATTAGCGCGTCATGCACATGCTGGTAATGAAAAGTATGTGGCGTTGCTACATAAACAACATCAATATCACGGTCATCAAATAGTGCTTGGTAACCTTGGTATGCTTTTTCAATACCATATTTATTAGCAAACTCCTGAGCATTATTTACATTTCTAGCCGCTACGCCAACAAGCTCACCATACTGTGATAGAGCCATGTCTTGACAAAACTGTTCGGCAATTCGCCCTGTACTAACAATACCCCAACGTATTTTTTTATTAGTCATGACTCTTCCTCTAAGCTAGTTGTGCTTTTTCATTATTATCTTGCTTTGCACTGTCAAAAACCTGCTCAAGCTCTTCTAATGACTTTCCTTTAGTTTCAGGCAGTAATTTATATACCAATGCCAAACCAAGTAAGGCAAATACTCCATAAATCATAAAGGTTGCGGCGGTACCTATAGTAGCCAGCTCCCATGGGAATACTAGCTGCACAGAAAAACTAACAATACTATTAATTAATCCCGTAAACGCAATACCAACTCCGCGAAGATGATTAGGGAAAATTTCTGCTAGTAGCACCCACATAACGGGTCCTAATGAAACTGCAAATGAGGCAACAAAGCCCAGAATCCCCATCATAATTAACAAGGCATTCATTTTAGCCGCAGCTTGAATTAACTCTGCCTGGTTTTCACGTGCTTGTTGCTCACCAAGTAGCTCTATTAAGGCTGCTTTAAAAGCAATATCACTGTCAAAAGTCTTACCTATCAATGGTGCAACTTGCGCTTTAACCTCAGCCGAACTGATCTTAGCTACTGACTCCTGTGTTAATGAATAAGTTGCTTGGTGAAAACCATATGCTGCGATAGTCATACTAATAAATACACCCGCTAAACCTATTAGCATAAGAGGTTTACGGCCCAGTTTATCTATTAGCAACATGGCAATAATGGTAAAGATGATATTAATAATACCTACCCAAATAGCTTGCGAAAAAGCAGCGTCTTGACCTACACCACTTTGTTCAAAAATACTTGGAGCATAAAAATAAATAGCATTAACACCGGTAATTTGCTGACAAATACCAACGGTTAGGCCAACCGCAAGCACCAAACGCATTTTCCCAGAAAACAACAAGGATAAACGTTGCTTTATTGGTGGTAATTTATCTTGCTGCTGTTGCTGAATGTCTGAGACTAAATCATCAGCATTTTGGTGTGGGAATAGCTTTTTCAACACAGTCTTGGCTTTTTCAATATGGCCATTACATACTAACCAGCGCGGACTTTCCGGAATAATAAACAATAAACATAAATACGCTAGAGCAGGGATAATTTCTAAACCTAACATCCATCGCCAGACATTCTCGTTAATACCTAGACTTAATGCCAGCTCACTTGTTCCACCACTTAACTGTAATAAATAATAATTTGCAAAATAAGCCGCAGAGAGGCCAACGACTATATTTAATTGATTAATTGAGATCATTTTACCGCGATATTTTGCCGGCGAAATTTCAGCTATGTACATAGGCGCTAATACGAGAGAGGCAAACGCTAGGCCACCAATAATCCGAGCCGCAACAAGCATATAGTAATTAACAGCGAGCGCAGAAAGTATTGCCGAAACTACATACAACGCAGCAATAGTGATAAGAATTTTTTTGCGACCAAATTGATCCGCAGCCGGCCCAGCAATTAACGAGCCTATAACCGCACCTAGTGTCGGCGAGCTGACAACAAAACCTTGTTGCCATTCATTTAATTGAAACTCTGTTGTTACAAAACCGACAACTCCTGAGATCACCGAGGCATCAAAACCAAATATGAAGCCGCCTAAGGCGACCACTACAGCGATAAAGACACTATTTGCAAAACTTCCTGACATATTACAACTCTTACACTCTATTTTTATAATGACACCAATAAAACACATTGGTAACGCTAACACAAGTAATTTAAGCGATTTATATAAATAAAACACATTGGTAACTTGTATCGTTAATTAACAATAATTTAGATCAGAGTCTATCAAGTAACTAATTAAAACCCAATCAATTTTCATTACCCAAAAAGTTAACCAAGCAGCCAACCAGAAACAAATAAAAACAAATATTAACAAACACTTAAAGTGAAAATAAAATAAATAACAACCGATAAAAGCAGATCAAACACCATTAATTACTTTACCTAATTAATTACTATCCCTTAATAGAATTACCCCTTTTATACCAGAGATAAAAATAAAAAGTCTCAAAACTATTGCCAAAATAAAATTACGATGATAATGTTAGCGCTAACAATTTATCAAGTAAGCATAATTATGTATTTAGGCATTGATTTAGGCACCTCAGGTGTAAAAGTAATAATACTAGATGAGAAAGATCAACTCATCGCTCAAGCCTCTTGTTCTCTTGAGGTAAGTCGTCCTGCCCCTCTTTGGTCTGAGCAAGATCCATCGCATTGGTGGCAAGCAACTAATGAGGCGATTAAGGAATTAAAAGAAAACAATAAGAAAGCGCTTTCATCTGTTTCAGCTATTGGTTTGTCAGGTCAAATGCACGGCGCTACTTTACTTGATAACGCTAACCAAGTGATCCGCCCCGCTATTTTGTGGAACGATGGACGCAGCGAAGCACAATGTAAAACCATCGAAACAAGCGAAAAAAAAACTCGTGCTATCACGGGTAATATCGCTATGCCTGGTTTTACGGCACCGAAACTTGTGTGGTTAAAAGAAAATGAGCCTGACAATTTCGAAAAAGTAGCCAAAGTCTTATTACCGAAAGATTACTTACGCTTTTTAATGACGGGTGATTTTGCTTCCGATATGTCCGACAGTGCTGGCACTTTATGGCTAGATGTTGAAAAAAGACAATGGTCGATTGAGATGTTAACCGCAACTAACTTAACACTTGAACAGATGCCTACGCTTTATGAAGGTACTGAGATTACCGGCTACCTTAGTGATGATATAGCCAAGCAATGGGGCATGAATAATGTGCCAGTGATTGCTGGTGCCGGTGACAATGCAGCTGGCGCAGCAGGTATTGGTGTTATTAAACCCAACGAAGCGTTTCTGTCGCTAGGCACTTCAGGCGTTTATTTTGTTGCTAATGAAACTTACAACCCAAATCCAGACAGTGCTGTTCATACTTTTTGTCATTGTGTACCTAACACCTGGCATCAAATGGCTGTTGTGCTAAGCGCAGCAAGTTGTTTGACTTGGGTTACTAAACTAACAGGTTTTAAAGACGAGAAAAGTTTATTAGACGAAGTAGATAAACTCGATTTTTCAACACCTTCTTCACTTATTTTCTTACCGTATTTATCTGGTGAAAGAACCCCGCATAATAACCCTAACGCTCAAGGTGTTTTCTTTGGCTTAGGTCATAACACTGATGCTGCAGAATTAGGGCGTGCGGTATTAGAGGGTATTGCATTTGCCTTTGCAGACGGCCAGCAAGCACTAGTTGCTGCCGGTACAATCATAGATCAAGTCTCTGTAATTGGTGGTGGTTCTCGTAGCGCACTGTGGGGCAGAATACTCGCCAGTGTACTTAATAAACCACTAACTTACCGCAAAGGTGGTGAAGTAGGCCCAGCATTAGGTGCAGCACGTTTAGCTAAGATCGGCGTCAACAATCTTAATGCAAGTGATGTTTGTATTGCCAGTGAGGTTGATCATGTCATCGAACCTCAGCAAGACATGGTTAACTATTACCCTGCACAACACCTTAAATATCAACAACTTTATCAAAGCTTAAAGGCACATTTTTAAGCTTTCAAAACAACATTCAATTTAAACCGTATTAACTAGGAGAATAACATGAGCCAATTTTTTGAAAATGTAGATAAAATTCAATATGAAGGTCCTGAAAGTACTAACCCATTAGCGTTTCGTTACTATGACGAAAACCAAGTAGTATTGGGTAAAACCATGAAAGAACACTTACGTTTTGCTGCTTGTTACTGGCACAATTTTTGTTGGGCTGGCTCAGACATCTTCGGTGCAGGCACGTTTGAACGTCCTTGGATGCAAGCAACAGGTAATCAACTTGAACTTGCTGAACAAAAAGCAAAAGTTGCTTTTGAATTTTTCGAAAAATTAGGTGCGCCTTACTTCTGTTTCCATGATGCAGATATAGCACCTGAAGGTGAAACATTACAAGAGTTTCACGACAATGTAGATCACATTGTTGGTATATTTGAAAAAGAAATGAAGCGTACTGGTATTAAACTTTTATGGGGTACTGCTAACCTTTTCTCAAATGCACGCTTTTGTGCTGGTGGCTCTACTAACCCTAACCCTGATTTATATGCTTACGCAGCGGCACAAGTTAAGCATGCAATGGATGTTACCCACCGTTTAGGTGGTGAAAACTACGTTCTTTGGGGTGGTCGTGAAGGTTACGATACTTTATTAAATACTAACCTTGAGCAAGAAGGCGAACAATATGCACGCTTCCTTAAAATGGTTATTGAACATAAACACAAAATTGGTTTCAAAGGTAAGTTATTAATTGAGCCTAAGCCCCAAGAGCCTACTAAGCATCAATATGATTACGATACAGCAACTGTTGCTGGTTTCCTACACAAGCACGGTATTGCTGGTGAAGTACACGTAAACATAGAAGCTAACCATGCAACACTTGCTGGCCATAGTTTCCATCATGAGGTGGCTGTAGCATGTGCTGAAGGTGTTATGGGTAGTATCGATGCTAACCGTGGTGATATGCAAAACGGTTGGGATACGGATCAATTCCCTAACGATGTAGCTGAATGTACTTTAGTCATGTATGAAATCTTAAAAAATGGTGGCTTAGACACAGGTGGTTTTAACTTCGATACTAAATTACGTCGTCAATCATGTGAACGTGAAGATTTATTCATCGGTCACATCGGTGGTATGGACACTATGGCTAAAGCGTTATTAAACGCAGCTAAATTAATTAAAGATGCACCTTTATCTGATTTCGTTGAAGAGCGTTACGCTGGTTGGAAAGGTCAATTAGGTCAAAGCATTATGTCTGGTGATCACAGCTTAGAAAGCTTATCTAAATTAGTATTAGACAATAATATTAACCCTAAGCAAGAGTCTGGTCGTCAAGAGCTACTTGAAAATATTGTTAACCGTTACGTTTAATTAACTCTCTAAACTCGAGGAAAGCCAACGTTTACATTCACTGTTAGCGTTGGCTATTAAAAGATGAACCTATTAGAACAACTAAAACTAGTAACAAAAGTGGTTGCCGATAGCGGTGATGTGGATTCAATTAAAGCGTTAAACCCCGTCGATGCCACCACCAACCCTTCACTTATTTTACAAGCAGCTAAATTGCCACAATATAAACACCTTATTGATGATGCCATCGAAAAAAGTAAAGTGAATGGTAATGCAGATATCGATGATGTCTGTGATCAGCTAATTGTAAACTTTGGCTGTGAAATTTTAAAACACGTACCTGGGCGAATTTCTTCTGAAGTTGATGCCCGCCTTTCTTTCGATACTCAAGCAAGCATTGAAAAAGGTCGTAAACTTATTAGCCTTTATGAAAAATCAGGCATTAAAAAAGAACGTGTATTAATTAAATTAGCTTCAACATGGCAAGGTATTAAAGCCGCTGAACAGCTAGAAAAAGAAGGTATAGCGTGTAACTTAACTTTACTGTTTAGCATGGCACAAGCTGTTGCCTGTGCAGAAGCTAATGTAACGCTGATCTCTCCTTTTGTTGGCCGTATCTTAGATTGGTACAAAGCAAAAGAAGGAAAAGACTTTGTTGGCAGCGACGATCCAGGTGTGCAATCTGTGACGCGTATTTATCAGTATTATAAAACTTACGATTACAACACGGTTGTAATGGGCGCAAGCTTTAGAAACACGAGCGAAATAGTAGAGTTAGCTGGCTGTGATTTGTTAACTATTTCTCCGGTTTTGCTCAATGAACTGCAAGCAACTGAAGGCGTTTTAGCTACCAAGCTTAGTGCAAAATCTATTGACGTTAAATCGAGAGAAGCAATAACGCCATTAACAGAAAATAGTTTTGCATGGCAACATAATGAAGACGCCATGGCATCAGAGAAACTATCTGAAGGCATTAGAAACTTTGCTAAAGACCAAAACACCCTGGATAACATGGTGTCTGCACTTTTATAGACTCAAAATTTAAAAACCTAGTTCATCTGACGTACCGAGCGATATTTATTAACGTGCGTTAGGTGTTAATGCCACTTAATTTATAAAACAATTCAATAAATACCAATTTAAAGGAAAACATCATGACGTCTTCAAGACAGCAGTTAGCGAATGCTATCCGTGTATTAACAATGGATGCCGTGCAACAAGCAAAATCAGGTCATCCGGGCGCACCAATGGGCATGGCTGATATTGCAGAGGTGTTATGGAATGATCACTTGAAACACAATCCTACTAACCCTAATTGGACCGATAGAGATCGCTTTGTATTAAGTAATGGTCATGGTTCAATGTTAGTTTATTCATTATTACATTTAAGTGGTTATGACTTACCAATTGGTGAATTAAAACGTTTTAGACAGTTGCATTCAAAAACCCCTGGCCACCCTGAGTATGGTTACACCGTCGGGGTAGAAACTACGACAGGGCCTTTAGGTGCTGGTATATCAAATGCTGTTGGTATGGCTATCGCAGAAAAAACGTTAGCAGCACATTTTAATCGTCCTAATTTAGATATTGTTGATCACTTCACTTATTGCTTTTTAGGTGATGGTTGTTTAATGGAAGGTATTTCTCATGAAGTTTGCTCTTTAGCTGGCACACTGGGTTTAGGCAAGTTGATTGCATTTTGGGATGACAATGGTATTTCCATTGACGGAGAAGTTGAAGGCTGGTTTACCGATAACACCCCTGCCCGTTTTAAAGCTTATGGCTGGCATGTAATTTCAGATGTTGATGGCCATGATCCTATTGCACTTAACAACGCAATAACACTCGCTAAAAGCATTACCGACAAACCCACTATGATTTGTTGTAAAACCACTATTGGTTTTGGCTCGCCTAATAAATCTGGCTCTCATGATTGCCATGGCGCTCCTTTAGGCGATGAAGAAATTGCTGCGGCGCGTGAATTCTTAAATTGGTCACACGCTCCTTTTGATATTCCTAGCGAGGTATATCAAGGGTGGGATGCTAAAGAAAAAGGCACTAACAATGAATCAAACTGGAATGAGCTGTTTTCACAATACCAACAGCAACATCCTGAGCTTGCTGCTGAATATATAAGACGTGTAATTAACAATGACTTACCGGAGAATTTCGAGCAAATCGCTGATGACTATATTCAATCATGTCAAAGCGCTGGTAGTAATATTGCCTCACGTAAAGCGTCACAAAATACTATTGAAGTGTTCGGTGCGGCTTTACCTGAATTATTAGGTGGTTCAGCTGATTTAGCCGGTTCAAATTTAACACTATGGTCTGGCTCTAAAGGTATTTCGGCCGAAGACGCTGATGGAAACTATTTATTCTACGGAGTTCGTGAATTTGGTATGAGTGGTATTATGAATGGTATCTCCCTTCATGGCGGTTTTATTAATTACGGCGCTACTTTTTTAATGTTTATGGAGTACGCGCGCAATGCTGTGCGAATGTCAGCATTGATGGGCATTCAAAACATTTTTGTATATACTCACGACTCTATCGGCCAAGGGGAAGATGGTCCTACTCATCAACCTATTGAGCAAATAGCCAATTTACGTATGACGCCTAATTTAACTACATGGCGACCTTGTGATGCCGTTGAGTCGGCAGTTGCATGGAAAGCAGCGGTACAAAAACAAAATGGTCCGAGTGCCCTAATATTCAGTCGTCAAAACTTGCCTCATCAAGAGCGGAGATCAGCACAAGTAAGCTGCATTGAAAAAGGTGGCTATACTTTATTAGACTGTTCTGGAACACCTGATGCAATTTTGATTGCCACAGGGTCTGAAGTAGCTATTGCTATTGAAGCGGCAAAAGCTTTAAATGCACAAGGAAAAAATATTCGTGTTGTCTCAATGCCATGCACCAATATTTTTGATCAACAAGCAAATGATTACCAAGAAAGCGTATTATCTAATGAGGTAAAATCCATCATTGCTATTGAAACAGCGCATGTTGATTTTTGGCATAAATATGTGGGGAAAACCGGTACTGTTATCGGCATGACAACTTTTGGTGAGTCAGCACCCGGTGCTGATTTATTAACTCACTTTGGATTTACCACCGATAACGTAATCACGACAACCTTAAAAGTAATAGAGAAAAATAACGCTTAATAAGCGTACCATCATTAATCGAGTAAAGTTGGAATATTAAAAATGCAATCTAGAACATCATTAGCCAGTTGGCAGGCATTAGTTAATCACGCAAGCGAGATGAAGCAACTGCACATGAGTGAGTTATTTAAAAATAACCCGCAACGTTTTGAACAATTTTCTATCAAGCTAACGCCATTTTTGCTCGATTACTCTAAAAACTTAATTGCTAACGACACCATGGAAAAACTCCTTTCACTAGCGAAAGAGTGTGATGTAGAAGCTTGGCGTGAAAAAATGTTTTCAGGTGAGCGCATTAACTCTACTGAAGATAGAGCAGTATTACATGTTGCCTTACGTAACCGCTCACAATCTCCAATCAGTATCGATGGCAAAGACATTAATGAAGATGTTCAACGTGCATTAAATCAGATGAAAGACTTCTCCGACAAAGTACGTCAAGGACACTGGAAAGGTTATTCTGGTAAACGCATCACCGATGTAGTAAATATTGGTGTTGGCGGCTCAAACCTTGGCCCTCAAATGGTGACTGAAGCATTAAAACAATACAGTGATAGCAGTGTTAATGTGCACTATGTTTCTAATGTGGATGGCACGCAAATAGCTAATGTTTTAAGGCCATTAAACCCTGAAAAAACATTATTTATTGTTTCGAGTAAAACCTTTACCACTACAGAAACCATGACTAACGCCCAAACTGCTATGCGTTGGTTAGTCTCTGCTTCGTTTGATGATTCTGCTATTGCTAAACATTTTGTTGCTGTTTCTTCAAACAAAAAAAATGCCACTGAGTTTGGTATTAAAGAAGAGAATATTTTTGACATGTGGGACTGGGTTGGCGGCCGATTTTCATTATGGTCAGCGATAGGATTACCCATTGCTCTTGATTTAGGCTTTGAGCGATTTATTGAATTACTAGAAGGTGCCCATGAAATAGACAAGCACTTTTGCGAAGCACCATTAGAAAAAAATGCTCCTGTTATTCTCGCTTTACTTAGTTTGTGGAACTGCACTTTCTTAGGCTCACAGTCACAAGCTATTTTACCTTATGATCAATCATTGCATATGCTTTCTGCGTACTTACAGCAAGCTGAAATGGAAAGTAATGGTAAATCTGTGAACTGGGAAGGAGAATCAATTGATTACCCTACTGTCCCTTCTATTTGGGGTGAGTTAGGTATTAATGGTCAACATGCTTTCTATCAGTACTTACATCAAAGTAATAATGTTGTTCCTGCAGATTTTATTGGCTCAGTTGAGAGTGTAACACCTGTTAAAGGCCATCATGAAACCTTAATGGCTAACTTCTTTGCTCAAACTCAAGCACTTATGCAAGGGGTTAATGAGCAGCAAGTACGTGAAGACTTAAAAATGAAAGGCAGAACGGCTGAATATATTGATAAAGTAGCACCTCATAAAGTTCATAAAGGTAACCGCCCTACCAACACTATTTTAATGGAGCGTATATCACCTCGCTCAATTGGTAGTTTAATAGCGCTTTATGAGCATAAAATATTTACTCAAGGGATCTTGTTACAGATATGCTCATTCGATCAATGGGGCGTAGAGTTAGGCAAAGGTTTAGCTAACAATATTCAAGCTGAATTAGCTGCCAATACTATAAGTGACTCTCATGATAGCTCTACTAAAGGCTTAATGAGTTTCTTTCAAGACAGTAAGTCGAGTTAATAAATCAATTAGTAATCTTAAGTACTAAAGAGGTTATGGTTAACATAACCTCTTTTTTTATGTGGTTAAGTTTCTTAACCACACTTTTTTTCTCATTCTTAAAACAAACATTAATACTTTACATATTTCCTCTGAAAAAGCAGTTACCACCACCCAAAATAGCGGCCACTGAAAATAAAAAGCGGCGGTAAACGTTAACGGAATACTAATAAACCACATACCAACAGAGTCGATTACCAAGCAATATTTATTATCGCCGCCTGCACGAAGAACTCCCATAGAGATCGTCATGTTTAATACCTTAATACAGGTTCCAAAAATAATAAGTACAAAGACTTCTGATGCTAATTCTAGTGTGTTATCTGCTAAGGACTGAAACGGTAAAAATATAGCGTCTTCAAAAATAAGTAATATTATCGCTAATACAAAAGTAACAACAGGTGCACTAAAACTAAAGAACTTTCCTGTATTCCACGCCCCCGTGTAATCACTTTTACCTAGCTGTTGGCCCACTAAAATAGAGCAAGCAGAAGAAAAGCCAAAGAAAGACGCGATAAGCACTCCTTCGATTGGCGTTAACATACTCATTACCGCTAACTCTTGCGTACCCATACGGCCAAAAATTAATTGATATACAAATGTTCCTAATGACCAGACACCAAAACTCACCATCATAGGCCAAATTAAGTTAGTAAACTTTAGCCATTTAATTTTATCAGTTAGCTCACTAAAACTATCGCGGGTTGGAAAAATGGCTTGTGATGATTTACGTAAGCTCATCAACATAATAACAAGGTGAAATAATCGGGAAATTGTTGTTGCCCATGCAGCGCCCACCACGCCCATAGCATCAACACCTAAACCACCATTAATTAACCAGTAGTTTAAAATAACATTAACGACTATCGCTAAAATACTAAATAACATTGGTAACTTTACTTGCCCTGTCGCTCGCAATGCATTTTCAAATATAATAATAACAGCAATAAAAAATAAACTTGGTACGGTTATCCATAAATAGGTTTCACCGGTAGCAATCACTAAACTATCTTGGCTAGCAAGCTCTAATACATTGCCAGCATAGAAAATATTAAGGATGACGATAGGCAATAAAACAGCAAAGGAAAAAATAATCGCCATCATGACAATATTTTGAATTTTTTTAACCTTACCCGCGCCGTAGTATTGAGCTGACAAGACACCAACACCCGAGGCAACACCCGTTACGATGATCAACACAACAAAAAATACTCTATTACTAATACCTACAGAGGCAACAGCACTATCACCTAAGTGAGAGACCATAATAATATCTATCATGCCAAGTAAAGTAACCAAGACACTTTGTAGAGAGATAGGCCAAGCTAATTGGCAGGTTTTTTTAATAAATTCAAGATTAAACATCGTTAAAGCTTACAAAGGTGTTCTACAATAAAAGCTGTATTTTAGCTAATAGTCGTGACTATGACGATAATTGCGAATATCATTCATTATGTCTAAAACTATCACTACGAGTATTTTATGTGGCAAGATATCATTAACATCCACCTAGATTGTGAGGAATATTTCCTCAACTTTGAGCAAATGCCAGGTGGTGCAAATTCGGTTATTGCCTGTGCAGGTATCTCAACGCTAAGAACTGAATATCAGATTGGCAAAACAGGTGTAGGCGAAATACTTGAGCAAAATAGTAATGATAGAACACAAGTGCATTATGTATTAGCCACTCATTCAGGTGGTGGCAAACTTCAATTAGAAGGAAAAGAGTACTTAATTCCACCGTCAAGCATAGTAGTGCTACCCGTTGGTACGCCTTTTATTTATGAATTAGTTGAAGAGCACTGGAGTATGTGTTGGTTACTTTTACACGACTGCCCACAGTTTCAATACCTACATGAATTAGCCGCGACAGTCTTTCAATCCGATAAAGCAGAGCCACTTTATAGCACTATGTCACTATTACGGGAGCTAAACCATGTCAGTGGTCAAAACCAAACTGAAATAATTAGTGGCTTAATTGACGTATTAATTTACCAAATAGAACAAGCGACAAATAAGTCCCCTAACCTTAGTGTTCAGCAATATAAATTCAGGGGATTAATTCAATCGGTTAAAAAGCAGCTACAAGTGCCATGGACAGTCACTATGCTAGCAGAAAAAATGTATTTATCTGAGCCACAGTTTTTTAGATTATGTAAAAAAGAAACCGGTTTATCGCCGTTAAAGCTCATCACTAAATATCGATTAGAATACGCATGTAACTTATTAAGACACACTAACTATAACTTAACGCAAATAGCCACCTGTATTGGCTATGCAGACAGTATTAGTTTTGCTCACCGGTTTAAATTATTTTATGGTGTCAGTCCTGGGAGATGGCGTATGGTCAAAAAAGATCAAATTATTGGGTAAATGGTTAATTAATCTTGAAACTTTTTAGTAGAGTTCCTCTCAATTATTTCAAAATCAAGTACGTTTCTAAACTCTCTACTGTTCGCTTTTGATAAATCTGAGAACTTACCTGAAGCAATGATATCTATAGCCAGATCAGCCATTTCTTGAATTGGTTGCCTTACGGTAGTTAAGTTGGGTGAAACCGATACCGCTAGATGACCATCATCAAAGCCAGTGACTGACAACTCTTCTGGTACTAAAATTCGATTGATATGCGCTGCTGAAATTACCGCTGCGGCCATCTCGTCATTAGCTGCAACAATAGCAGTCGGCCTATCGTCTAAAGATAATATTTTTTGCGCTGCCTTTAAGCCTGAATCATAGGTAAATAAGCCTTGTTCTATATATTCAGGCGGAACATTTATCTGGTTTGAGCGTAAGGCATCAAGGTAACCTTGATAGCGTAATCGACTTACCCCTTGATTCGGGTTACCAATAATATGGCCAATTTTAGTGTGACCTTGAGCAATTAAGCGCTCGGTAATTTCAAAGCTCGCTTGATAATCATCCATACAAATATAAGGTGACAAGCTCAACTGTGTATCAGGAGCAATACGAACGAAGGTAACATTAGCTTCTTGTAGGGTTGCTAATAATTTAGGCTCATTACAAATTGGCGGTAATAAAATAACACCATCAACACGAGTGACATCAATAAGATCCTTAACCGAAGCAATAGACTTATCAATATCATCATCTATTTCATCCACCACTAAATGATGACCTGTAGAGCGACAACTTTTTAAACCACGCAATAAGAACTTGCTGACATAGGAAGTATCTAAGTCCACATAAAGTAAACCGATAAAAAAAGACTTATTACTGGCTAATCGGCGCGCTGCAACGTTTGGGCGATAGTTTAAGGCTTTCACCGCCTTCATCACTAATTCTCGCTTAGCATCACTAACTTTACCGTCTTGATTAAGCACGCGAGATACTGTCATATTTGACACACCTGCTTTCTCTGCTACATCCTGTATCCTTGCTCTTTTTGCTGTTGCCATATAACCTATCTTTAACAAATTTAATTAGCATTACTTTAGCAAAAACTGTTAGCGATATCATTATCTTTTATCGTAATTAGTCTTTGATAAGCCAGATAAAATCGTAAAGTTATATTTTATCGATATTTATTAACCAATAGGGAAATTAACATGAAGGTCGCTGTATTTAGTAGTAAGCCCTACGATCAATCTCATTTAGAAAAATTTAACAACAACCAACATCAACTGGATTTTATTAGCGCTAGATTATCACCACAAACAGCCTCGTTAGCTGTTGGCTATAACGCAGTTTGCTGTTTCGTCAACGACCAGTTGGATGCTGAGTGCATCGAGTTACTTGCAAAGCAAGGAGTAAAATTTATTGCCATGCGCTGTGCTGGCTATAACAATGTCCATTTAGCCAGTTGTAAAAAATATGATATAAAAATTGTCCGCGTGCCTGAATACTCGCCTTATGCTGTTGCTGAGCATGCTGTCGCTTTAATAATGGATTTAAACAGAAATATCCACCGTGCCTATGCTCGAGTGAGAGAGAATTATTATTTACTCGATGGTTTAATGGGTTTTGATATGCACGGTAAAACCGTTGGCATAATAGGTACAGGTAAAATTGGCGTCTGCTTAATTAACATTTTACTAGGCTTTGGCTGCAAAGTAGTTGCTTATGACACCTATGAAAGTGAAGAAGTGAAAGCCTTAGGTGTAGACTATAAAAGCCTCGATGAGTTATTTGCTGTTGCTGATATCATTTCACTACATTGTCCATTAACGAAAGACACCCACCATCTTATTAATCAAGACACCCTAGCAAAAATGAAACAAGGGGTGATGATCATTAATACCAGTAGAGGAGCATTAATTGACACCGCACAAGTGATTGAAGGTCTAAAATCAGGACAAGTTGGCCATTTAGGTTTAGATGTTTATGAAGAGGAAACAGAGTTGTTTTTTGAAGATTTCTCAAGCAGTATATTACAAGATGATATATTTGCCCGTTTATTAACGTTTCCCAACGTAGTGGTTACCGGTCATCAAGCATTCTTCACTAAAGAAGCACTCAATGCAATTGCCACCGTTACCATCAATAACTTAACCGCACTAGAGCAAAACAATTTGGCAAAGGCATGTTTGGTTGATCATTAAAAATATAAACATTAAACAATCGTATATACTTGATTAGTAGTAATTTTTATATTGGAATTGTTTTCGGGTGCACTGACTTATGAAGACTGAATCTACGACTTTTACTATATTTGGGTTGATTGCGAGAGCACTGACTTATGAAGAGTGAACCTACGATTTATTATATTTGAATTGTTTTCGGGTGCACTGACTTATGAAGAGTGAACCTACGACTTTTTTATATTTTAATTGGTTGCGGGAGCAGGATTTGAACCTACGACCTTCGGGTTATGAGCCCGACGAGCTACCAAGCTGCTCCATCCCGCGTCCGAATGAACTCTTTAAGAAATTAAAGAGAAAGCTAAATTAGTTTAAATTCTAAATTTAAGAATTGGTTATGGGAGCACTGACTTATGAAAAGTGAACCTACGACCTTTACAATATTCGAATTGGTTGCGGGAGCAGGATTTGAACCTACGACCTTCGGGTTATGAGCCCGACGAGCTACCAAGCTGCTCCATCCCGCGTCCGAATGTTCCCTTAAAATATCAAGGAAGCTAATAACTGTTTTAATTCTTGTTATTAAAGAATTGGTGCGGCAGCTGGATTTGAAAACAAAAACAACGACCTTTACAATATTCGAATTGGTTGCGGGAGCTGGATTTGAACCAACGACCTTCGGGTTATGAGCCCGACGAGCTACCAAGCTGCTCCATCCCGCGTCCGAATGTTCCTTTAAAATAACAAGGAAGCTAATAACTGTTTTAATTCTTGTTATTAAAGAATTGATGCGGTAATTGGATTTGAAAACAAAAACAACGACCTTCGGCTATTCGTTTATTAGAGCAGCCCGACGAGGTTGAACTTTAAGCTGTTCCATCCCGCGCCGAATGAACTTCTATTGAAGTTAAGCTACAACAGAGTATAAATTGTTGTATTAATATCTTCAGAAAAGGTTATCCCTGAAAACGATGCGTATAGTAAGGATAGCACCGCCATAAAGCAAGCGCTTTTTTAAAATAAACACCTTTTCGTTCAATAGTTCTACATTGAGTCCTAAATATAATCAATCTATGTCTCTGCGAGGTATATTTAGGGCATTGACAAAGTTAAAAATTTGTTTGCATAATCAATTGATGAAGATAAATATTTCAAGCAGCACTTTGCATTTTAGTAAATGGTATAACCAAGACTTTCGTCTGGCCTTTGCGCGTTTTTGTTACTAACCCCTCCTCTATATTGATTATCTCCCTGCTCTATTCTTAACTTAATGTTATATGGAGCAATCGTATGCCCCAATATAAATGAAGAGAACGCCATGAAAACTATAATAGAACCGTTTCGAATTAAATCCGTAGAGCCTTTGAGAATGACTAGCGTCAGTGAAAGAGAGCAGTTATTACAACATGCGAACTATAATCTATTTTCATTGAAGTCTGACGACGTACTGATTGACTTGCTCACTGATTCTGGAACTTCAGCCATGAGTACCAGACAATGGGCAGGCATTCAAATGGGAGATGAAAGCTACGCAGGCTCACCATCATTTTATCGGTTTGAAAAAGCATTAAAAGAATTAGCCCCTTTTAAGCATATTATTCCTACTCATCAAGGACGAGCCGCAGAAAAGATCCTTTTCTCGATTTTAGCGAATAACGCTTCTTTAGAAGCTGATGAATCATTAATTATTCCCAACAATACCCACTTTGATACCACCAGAGCAAATATAGAAGCAACTGGTAGCCATGCTTTAGACCTTGTCAAACAACAAGGTCTCGATCCTCAAGCAGATTTACCTTTTAAAGGTGATATGGATTTAAAGCGTTTACGCGATTTACTCGAAACTCAAGCAGAGCAAGTCCCAATTGTTATGTTAACTATCACCAATAACTCGGGAGGTGGACAACCTGTTTCAATGGCGAATATCAGACAAACAAAAGCTTTATGTGATGAGTTTAACAAGCCTTTGTTTCTTGATGCCTGTCGATTTGCTGAGAATGCCTACTTTATTAAACAAAGAGAGCATGGATACCAAGACAAAACACCTAAAGAAATAGTACAGGAAATTTTTAGTTACGCTGATGGCATGACCATGAGTGCAAAAAAAGACGCTTTAGTAAATATGGGTGGCTGGTTAGCTCTTAATAACGATGACTTAGCAATGAAGGCACGTAATGTATTGATTTTAACTGAAGGATTCCCTACATACGGTGGCTTATCTGGCCGTGATCTAGAAGCCATGGCTGTTGGTCTTGAAGAAATAGTGGAAGAAGACTATTTAAACTACCGTATTAGCTCAACTGCATATTTTGGCAATGCTTTAGATAAACTCGGTATCCCTATTGTTAAACCGGTTGGTGGTCATGCTGTCTATATTGATGCCAGAGCTATGCTGCCACATATTGATCCTAGAAATTACCCTGGCCAAGCACTTGCCATTGAAATGTATCGTGTAGGCGGTATTAGGGGCTGTGAAATAGGTACTGTCATGTTCGGACAACAACCTGATGGTAGTGAAAATCTTGCTGCGATGGACTTAGTGCGTATGGCAATACCAAGACGCGTTTATACGCAATCTCATATTGATTATTGTATTGAATGTTTAGCTGAGGTTAATGAAAATAAGCATCGACTACGCGGAGTTTCAATTAGCTGGCAGCCACCAATGTTAAGACACTTTACTTGTCACTTCGCTCCTAAATAAAGTGTGCGCTAATGCACACTCGTGTCAATGAGCTGCCGATAGTTCAGTTTCATTGGTGTGTATATTCCATAAGCTTTAGTTTCAAAAATGACAAACAATGATCTGTTTGTCATTTTATTCGTTATGCTATTACACTAAGTACTTAACCGTTTTAATCGTTATCTTCCACTAGCGTAATCGTTTTTTGCGTTAACTTAACACGACCCGATTCAACCAATGCTTGCCTAAGTACATATTCAATTTGCGCATTGACGCTACGCAATTCATCATCTGACCAACGCTGCATTGCAGCCAATACATCAGGACTAATACGCAGTGGAAAGCTTTTTTTAGCTGCCATGATAGTTCCTAAGGTACATTATTAATAAAGACTGCCAGCATTCACCACCGGCTGAGTATTTTGATCACCACATAATACGACCAATAAGTTACTCACCATAGCCGCTTTACGCTCTTCATCAAGATCAACAATACTTTTTTCTGATAACTGACTTAATGCCATTTCAACCATACCTACTGCACCATCAACAATCTTACTTCGGGCGGCAATAATAGCGGATGCTTGTTGTCTTTGTAACATGGCATTGGCTATTTCTGGTGAGTAAGCTAAATGACTTATGCGTGCTTCATGTACTTTAACACCTGCTTTAGCGAGTCTTTCTTGAATTTCAATTTTCAAAGCTTCTGAAACTTCTTGAGGATGACTTCTTAGTGCAACACCATCTCCTTCGTGTTGCTCATACGGATAGCTGGTAGCCATATTACGAAGCGCTGATTCACTTTGAATATGAACGTAGCTAACATAGTCATCAACCTCAAATACGGCCTCTGCTGTGTCATCAACAGACCACACAACAACCGTTGCTATTTCTATCGGGTTACCATGATGATCATTAACCTTCATCTGGCTTGATTCAAAGTTTCGAATTCTTAATGAAATAGTTCTTAATACAAAAAGGGGAATTGTCCAACGTAAACCATTATCTTTTACTGTTCCCACATAGCTACCGAAAAATGTCATCACCTTAGCCTGATTTGGCTGCACCATAAAAAAACCAGGCAATATACAAATAATTAACGCTATAGCTGAAAAAAATAATGCACTAACATCTTGATTGATTATTTGACTAACAACAAACGCGATTAATAACAACACAGCGATGAACATTCCATAGCCGTTAAATGAAAAACCATTTTTCTCTTGCATAATAACTCCCTAAAACAACATGTGACATCAAATTGATATCATTTAAATATACATTATTAATGTTACATGTCAAATCTAGGGCATAAAAAAACCTCAAAGCCAATGAACTTTGAGGTTTTTATAAATAAGGATTAGTAATGCTCGGCAATTAATGCCTTAAATATGATCAACAGCCATAATTTCATATTCTACTAAACCGCCTGGCGTAGAGATTTCAATTTCACTATCTACCTCTTTACCTATTAATCCACGTGCAATTGGTGAATTAATAGAGATACGGTTTTGCTTAATATCGGCTTCATCATCGCCTACTATTTGATATTTCACTTCTACTTCTGTATCAATATTTAACAGCGTAACAGTAACACCAAAAATAACTTTGCCTGTATTAGGAATTTTTGAAACATCAATAATTTGCGCATTGCCCAACTTACCTTCAATGTCTTGAATTCGACCTTCACAGAAACCCTGCTGTTCACGTGCAGCATGGTACTCAGCATTTTCCTTCAAATCACCATGTTCTCTGGCTTCAGCAATTGAAGCAACAATCTCAGGGCGTTTAACGGTTTTTAAATGATTTAGCTCTTCACGCAACACATCGGCGCCATGAACTGTCATTGGGTATTGACTCATAATAATTTTCTTTCTGTTTATAATCTATATTTTTACAAAATAAGTGTAAATAGCGAAGCTAGTTTATGTACTAGCTAGGCGGAAGCACGGAGTTGACGAACGTCAATGAGTACTTCCAACAAAGCTAGTGCTAAAAATAGCAAGTTAGTTGCCTTATTTACATTTATTATGCAATTCTTGGATAGAAGTTACCGTGTTTCTATCATCCGCAGCATGTGCCTGACAAGCAGCAAACGCAGCATTAAGCGTTGTAGTATAGGCAACTTTATAACGCAATGCACCACCACGCAATACTTTTGAATCTTCAATAGCCTTACGACCTTCGGTAGTATTGATTATGTAGCTATACTCGCTGTTTTTAATTCTATCAAGAATATGTGGGCGACCTTCGTGTACTTTATTCACTAAACGTACTGGAATATTCGCTTCACCTAAAATAATCGCTGTGCCATGTGTCGCATCTAAGTCATAGCCTAATTCAACCATTTTCTTAGCTAATTCAACCACACGTACTTTATCTGAATTACGTACAGAAATTAATGCTCTACCATCTTTAGGTACTGACTCTCCAGCACCTAAGTTAGCTTTAGCATAAGCTTCTTCAAACGTTTCGCCAACACCCATCACTTCACCAGTTGAGCGCATTTCTGGGCCAACTAATGGATCACTTCCGTGGAACTTGTTAAAAGGAATAACCACTTCTTTTACTGAGAAGAATGGTGGGATCATTTCTTTAGTGATGCCTTGGTCTGCTAATGAACGACCTGCCATAACACGTGCACCAATTTTTGCTAGTGGCACTGATGTGGCTTTAGAAACAAATGGTACTGTACGTGCGGCACGTGGGTTAACTTCAATAAGATAAACCTTGCCATCTTTAACAGCCATTTGAGTATTCATTAAACCAATAACACCTAACTCAAAGGCTAAATCAGTTACCTGCTTACGCATTACATCTTGAATTTCTTGACTTAAGCTATAGGCAGGAAGTGAACAGGCGCTGTCACCAGAGTGAACACCCGCTTGTTCGATGTGTTGCATTATACCACCGACAACCACTTTCTCGCCGTCACAAATCACATCGATATCAACTTCAATAGCGTCATCAAGGAAATGGTCAAGTAATACCGGAGAATCGTTTGATACACTTACAGCTTCTGTCATGTAGCGGCGTAAATCATCTAAATCATAAACGATTTCCATCGCACGACCACCTAGAACATAAGATGGACGAACTACAAGTGGGAAGCCGATTGTTTCAGCTTTTGCCATCGCTTCATCAAGTGAAGTTACCGTAGCATTTTCAGGTTGTAATAAACCTAAACGGTCAACCGCTTGTTGGAAGCGCTCTCTGTCTTCGGCTCTATCGATAGCATCTGGAGAAGTACCGATAATTGGAACACCAGCCGCTTCAAGTGCGCGTGCTAGTTTCAGAGGTGTTTGACCACCGTATTGAACAATAACGCCTTTTGGCTTTTCAATACGAACAATTTCTAATACATCTTCAAAAGTAATCGATTCGAAATATAATCTGTCAGAGGTATCATAATCGGTAGAAACCGTTTCAGGGTTACAGTTAACCATGATAGTTTCATAACCGTCTTCACGAAGCGCTAATGCCGCATGAACACAACAGTAGTCAAATTCAATACCTTGACCAATACGGTTAGGGCCACCACCTAAAATCATGATGGAGTCTTTGTTCGTTGGCGCCGCTTCACACTCTTCATCATACGTTGAGTACATGTAAGCAGTATCTGAGCTAAATTCAGCAGCACAGGTATCTACGCGTTTATAAACTGGGTAGATATCGGCGTTATGACGTTTTTTACGAATTTCAGCTTCTGAAACACCAATCACATCAGCAAGACGTGCATCGGCGAAACCCTTACGCTTTAACTTACGAAGATAATCCGCGTTTAGTACTTTTAAGCCACCTTCAGAAACATTTTTCTCTTCTAATATGATGTCTTCGATTTGAACTAAGAACCAGCGATCTATTTTAGTTAAGCGGAATATATCATCAACACTTAATCCTAAACGGAAAGCATCAGCAACATACCAAATACGATCAGCACCAGCTTCTTGTAATTCATGCATGATTCTTGTTTTAGCGCCCGGCTGAGTAACATCAACCATAGGGTCAAAACCATTCACGCCAACTTCTAAGCCACGTAAAGCTTTTTGCATAGATTCTTGTTGGTTACGGCCTATCGCCATCACTTCACCAACAGACTTCATTTGCGTCGTTAATCTATCTTCACAACCAGCGAATTTTTCAAAGTTAAAACGCGGTATCTTAGTAACAACGTAATCAATGGTTGGTTCAAATGATGCTGGAGTTTTACCACCAGTAATATCATTAGTTAATTCATCAAGTGTGTAACCTACCGCTAACTTAGCGGCAATTTTAGCAATAGGGAAACCCGTTGCTTTAGAAGCTAGTGCTGATGAACGAGAAACACGTGGGTTCATCTCAATAATCACCATACGGCCAGTATCAGGACAAATGCCAAACTGAACGTTTGAACCACCAGTTTCTACACCAATTTCACGTAATACTGCCAATGAGGCATTACGCATTATTTGGTATTCTTTATCTGTTAGAGTTTGTGCTGGCGCTACAGTAATAGAGTCACCAGTATGAATACCCATAGGGTCGAAGTTTTCGATAGAACAAATAATGATACAGTTATCATTTTTGTCGCGAACCACTTCCATTTCATACTCTTTCCAACCAATTAATGATTCATCAATCAATAATTCTGACGTTGGTGATAAGTCTAAACCACGTGTACAAATCTCTGTGTACTCTTCGATATTATAAGCAATACCGCCACCTGTTCCACCCATGGTGAATGATGGACGAATAATACACGGAAAGCCTAAACGCTTACTGGCTTCATGAGCTTCTTCAAGGGTATGAACAATTTCAGCACGTGGTGTTTCTAAACCAATGGCTTTCATTGCTTTATCAAAACGACTTCTGTCTTCTGCTTTATCAATCGCATCAGCAGTTGCACCAATCATTTCAACATTAAACTCTTCTAATACGCCTTTAGCTTCTAACTCTAATGCACAGTTAAGCGCTGTTTGGCCACCCATAGTAGGTAATACAGCACAAGGACGCTCTTTCTCAATTATTTTACGTACAACTTCCCAATGAATAGGCTCGATGTATGTTGCATCTGCCATGTCAGGGTCAGTCATGATAGTGGCTGGGTTAGAGTTTACTAAAATAACTCGATAACCTTCTTCACGTAATGCTTTACAGGCTTGTGCACCTGAATAATCAAATTCACACGCTTGGCCAATAACTATTGGACCTGCACCTAAGATCAAGATACTTTTTAAATCTGTTCTCTTTGCCATGTTCTCTTCTCTCTTATCTTGTCGTTAGCGTTAAGCTTGAGTTGCTTTATATTCGTTAATTAAATCGATGAAATGATCGAATAACGGGGCAGCATCATGCGGACCTGGGCTTGCTTCAGGATGGCCTTGAAAACTAAACGCTGGCTTATCTGTACGATGGATTCCTTGTAAAGAACCATCAAACAATGATTTATGCGTTGCGCGAAGGTTTTCTGGTAGGTTACTTTCATCTACAGCAAAACCATGGTTTTGTGAAGTTATCATCACAACATCACGGTCAATATCTTTCACTGGGTGGTTAGCACCATGATGACCAAATTTCATTTTGATGGTTTTCGCACCACTAGCTAAACCAAGTAATTGGTGACCTAAACAAATACCAAACACTGGGATATCTGTTGTTAAAAATTCTTTAATTGCTGCAATGGCATAATCACACGGCTCAGGGTCTCCAGGGCCATTTGATAAGAAGATACCATCTGGTTGCATAGCAAGCACTTCACTTGCTGATGTTTGTGCTGGTACTACGGTAAGTTTACAGCCGCGGTCAACCAACATGCGTAAAATATTACTTTTGGCACCAAAATCATAGGCAACCACGTGAAAGTCAAAGTTTTCTGGTTGTGAAAATCCTTCACCCATCGCACTTCCTAATGCCCAACTACCTGAAGTCCACTGATATTGCTCTTTAGTAGAAACAACCTTAGCTAAGTCCATTCCTTTTAGACCAGGGAAGTCTTTAGCTTGTGCTAAAGCTTTATCTTGTGCTGCTTGTAAGCTTTCAGAGCTGTCATCATCAAGTGTGAATATACAGCCATTTTGTGCGCCTTTCTCACGTAAAACACGTGTTAATTTACGTGTATCAATGTCGGCAATACCTAAAATATTATTTGCTTTTAGGTAGTCGCCTAAACTTTGTTCACTTCTGAAATTACTAGCTAGTAACGGTAAGTCACGAATCACTAAACCTTTAGCAAAAATTGAATCTGACTCCTTATCTTCACAGTTAGTTCCTGTGTTACCAATATGCGGGTAAGTCAGGGTGATGATTTGCTCTGCATAAGAAGGATCGGTAAGAATTTCTTGATAACCTGTCATTGAAGTATTAAATACTACCTCACCAACAGCCGTTCCCTGTGCACCGATTGCGGTGCCTTTAAATACGGTACCGTCTTGTAGTACCAAAATAGCAGATATAGCCAATGTAACCTCCAAAGAGAAGAAAGAAACGCAAATTTTTTTTCGTAAAATCGCCACAAAAATTGCACATAAAAAATGCCAAAAACCTGCTTTTCGCGAAATTTTTGACAAAATCCACTTATTTTACGCTTGTAGGCTTCTTTCGTCTAGTAAAAATTGTAAAAACCTGTTCTTTTATGTGATTTAATTAGTTTTAACTATCAAACCCTCAAAAACAGCAGTTATCCAAAATAAAAACAAATAACATATATGAATATTTTATTCATATTTTCATCTTTAATAAGCACGGTTTAGCGTTAGCCAGTAAGTGCTTTTGACACCAAAATTGATGTTATACAGCGACAAGCTGAATTTTGGTTAGTCTTTAAGACCTAATACATCTTGCATATCGTAAAAGCCATTATCGGCATTACTTAACCAAAATGCTGCTCGCATTGCCCCCAATGCAAAAGTCATTCGAGAGCTAGCTTTATGTGTCAGCTCAATACGCTCACCTATATCAGCAAAAAATGCTGTGTGCTCACCGACAATATCGCCGGCTCTGACAGTTGCAAACCCTATGGTTTCTCGGCTACGTTCATCGGTAATACCTTCACGTCCATATACGGCTACCTTATTAAGATCGCGTCCTAGCGTATCAGCAATAACTTGCCCCATCTTAACGGCGGTACCTGAAGGCGCATCTTTTTTAAATCTGTGGTGCGCTTCAAAAATTTCTATATCAGTATAGTCGCCAATTGCTTTTGCCGTTACTTCAAGTAACTTAAATAATAAATTAACCCCTACTGAGGTATTAGGTGCTAAAACGACAGGCATTGATTCACCTGCTTTTTCTATGACTTGAACTTGATCATCACTAAAGCCTGTTGTACCAATGACCAAGGCTTTATTATTTTTTTGACACCAGCTTATATTTTCTAATGTGGTTTCAATTGAGGTAAAATCAATATATACATCGGCTGTTGATAATTGTTCAAGTTCAGTTGATGTACTTAAACCAATGGCACCAATTCCGGCAAGCTCACCTAAATCAAAACCAGAAAATGAAGAATTGGCTCGAACACTGCCACCAACAAGCTCGATACTTTCGTGCTCATGAGCTGCTTGAATAAGGTTACGTCCCATTCGGCCACTACAGCCTAAAATAGCTACTTTAACTTTCATTTATTTATCTCTTTTATCTATTACTTAAGCTTTTATCTATTGCCAATTAAGAAAGGAGTTGTCAATGTCTGCGAATTCGTTAACTCATGAGAGCTTACGTTAATTATTTTCAAAGACTGCTTGGGGTCATCAAACTTTTGTATATGATAATAAGCACAAAAGTCAGCAAACACTTGCTCCTGTTCATCGATAAAGTCCCAGTTAACACATGCTAGCAACAGATTTTCGTTAATGGCAAGGTAACTGGCTTTGCTAGCAATAATATTACCGGTATTCGCCTGTTTAAGTTGAGTGAAAATATCAGTGAACTCTTGCTGGCAATCTTCTTGAGTTTTAATTAATACAACTTTATCAGGAGTATTTAAGGTACAAGGTAAGTGATAGCAATTAACCACGCCATCCACATTGTAGCTTTTAAAAGCATCAAGGTAATTATTAAATAAGTTTTCTATTGCGGTTACTTTAATTGTCACACTGTCACTCAGTAATTAACTGTTAAAAAAAAGCCCTCAATTGAGGGCTTTTAAAAATAATATCATTAGCTAGCGATGCTTAGTAACTCAACATCAAATACTAACGTTGCATAAGGAGGAATAGCACCTTGTGAGCCTTGCTCACCGTAAGCTAAGTTATAAGGGATAGTTAATTTCCACTTACTTCCTTCAGTCATTAACTGTAAAGCTTCAGTCCAACCAGCAATAACGCCGCCTACTGGGAACTCAGCCGGTTGACCACGGTCAACTGAGCTATCGAATACTTCACCGTTTGCAAAAGTACCGTGATAATGAACACGTACAGTGCTATCAGCGCTAGGTTTTTCACCTTCACCTGTAGCAATCACTTCGTATTGTAATCCAGACTCAGTAACAGTTACTTCATCACGCTTAGCATTTTCAGCTAAAAATGCTTCGCCTTCAGCTGCTTTTTCTTTAGCGATAGCTTGCTCTTGCTCTTGTAGCTTTTTAGATACTACAGAGAATGCTGCATTTAAGTCTTCATCAGATACTTGGCTTTCAGCATTTACTAGTGCATCAGCAATACCTGCTTGAACAGCAGTAATATCAAATTCTTTAAAAGGGTTGTTACGTAGTTGATCACCTAATTGGCGACCTACACCGTAGCTAACACGTTGTTCAATTGTTTCAAATTTAGTCTCAGACATATCTATCACTTATATAAAAATGGAGCGGTTAAAAATTTTGCGCAATTCTAGCATAAGTGGTTAGCAAGATCACCTTGTATTTAGCCATCTAAACATCTACATAAACAACCTGTTATTTGCCTATATAATGCGGTAGGCTATCGGAAAATAATAATGCTCTTCACGCTTAATAAAGAGATAGGAATTTTCAACATGACAGACACTGTTGTTACTGAACCCACTTTACCCAAAAGTTCACTACTGGCTTTACTTCCTTTTGCTGTTTTTCTCGGCATATTCTTAGGAACAGGAGTGATCCTTACCCTGCAAGGGGCTGATTTTGCTTTTTACCAGTTACCAGCCAGTATCGCTATTATTCCAGCTATCTTTGTTGCCATCTATTTAGGGAAAGTAAGAAACAAAACAGCGATTGATAAACAAATCAGCCAATTCATTAGTGGTGCTGGTCACGCTAATATAATTACCATGTGTGTCATTTATTTACTTGCCGGCGCTTTTGCAACTGTAGCCAAAGCAACCGGCAGTGTTGATGCAAGTGTGCAATTGGGATTAGCCATTTTTCCAAGTTATTTGTTGTTACCCGGATTATTCTTAGTAGCAGCATTTTTATCCACTGCGATGGGTACTTCAATGGGAACAATTGCGGCTATTGCACCAATTGCTTTAGGGTTTATTGAGTCAGCAGGGTTAGACTCCGCGCTTGTGGCTGGCTGTTTAATCTCGGGGGCCATCTTTGGTGATAACTTATCAATAATCTCAGACACCACCATTGCCTCAACACGAAGCCAAGGTGCCCACATGAAAGATAAGTTTAAAGTAAACTTTAAATTTGCTGTACCAGCAGCCATTATTTGCCTAATTATTTTTGCGTTCATGGGGCAAGATATCAATTATGACATGGCGACCGAGTCAGCATTTATTGGTCTGATCCCTTACATCGTTATATTAGTTTTAGCTTTATCTGGAGTGAACGTTTTTGTTGTCTTATCGTTAGGAATTGTTCTTGCTGCAGTTATTGGCATGTTAAGTAATGATTACCAACTTTCCACTTGGATCAGTGATATCAATGCCGGTTTTTCTAGTATGCAAGACATCTTTATTTTATCACTCTTTATTGGCGGCTTAAGTGAATTAATCAGGTATCAAGGGGGATTAGCTGCACTCACTAATTCTATAGAGTCATTGGCTAGAAAACTCAGTCCAAACAATAACAAACGTGCAGCTGGTTTTGGCATCGCAAGCTTAGCTTTTTGCTGTAACTTTTTTACCGCCAACAATACCGTTTCAATTATTGTGACCGGTGAGACTGCAAAAGATTTGGCGACTGACGGTGAATTAACACCTGCGCAATCAGCGAGTTTATTAGATATTTTTGCCTGTATAAACCAAGGCTTACTTCCCTATGGTGCTCAAGCTTTATTACTCGGCACCACATTAGGCATATCGCCATTAGCCGTTGTTTCTCATGCTTTTTACCCAGCTATCTTATTCTTTGCTGCGGGATTTGCATTTTGGCGTATGACTAAGGCTTAATCGTTAGGTCAATTAAGCTAGAAGCATCTTTTTTGACACCATAAATATCGCTAGGTTTAAAGCCTAGCGTTACATGAAAGTCTTTATTACTCAGTAAAAATCGTTGACGAATAAGCTGTGCATCATTACTTTGAGCAACAACAAAATAAGTCGATTTATTGCCCTGCTCTGCTTTTCCTAGCCCTATTAATTTCACCTGTAGTTGTGACGAAAAGTTAACATTAACTGTCGGACTTAATAACTTTTCAACCAATTGCTTATCAACATGTTGATACTCAATAGGGTTAATTAATGTCATATGAAAACTTTGATGATCACGGGCTGCTTGATTAGCGCGAAAGTTATCAAAATCATCTTTTAGAATGGTTTTTAATTGTGTTAGATAAGGCAAGAGCTCAGCTCGACTTACTAAAGCGCCTAAATACTCTTGCCCCTGACTGTCTGAAAGCTTACTCAACTGTAAACGAAGATTTTTAACTTGCTGCGTGTCTGACTGTGGTTGATTTAGCATCTTTAACGCTCTCGCTTGCTGTTCAGTAATAGCGGGCAAGCTTTCACTAGCTTGACTCGAATTTAACCATGTCATTATACAAACGCTAAAAACAACAAAATAAAAAACAACCTTGCTTACTTGCTTCTCAATGAGCTGAGACATAGTTATTCACCCCTATAATAAGTGTACTTTAGCCATTATGTTTTGCTAATAAATCGACTAACTCATCTTCTGTTAATACTTCAACGCCTAAACCTTGTGCTTTAGTTAATTTTGAGCCGGCCTTTTCACCAGCCACTAGATAGTTTGTTTTCGCTGAAACACTGCCAGAAACTTTTGCCCCTAATAATTGCAATTGTGCTTTTGCTTCACTGCGCCCCATTTGACTCAAGGTACCCGTTAAAACAAAAGTTTGATCCAAAAGAGGAAGCTCATCAGCCGATTTCACCACAATATCAGGCCAAGTCATTAATGCATCAAGTGCCGAGACAACACTAAGGTTATGATCTTCTTTAAAGAAGCTGACAATATTTTTTGCTACGATTTCGCCAACATCATCTACGGTTTGTAACGCTTCAAAACTGGCTGTTTGCACCGCTGACAAGGTACAAAAATGATTAGCTAAATTAGCCGCAGTTGCCTCACCTACTTCTCGAATACCTAGGCCATAAATAAACTTAGCTAACGTAGTACTTTTAGCATTTTCCAATGCGGTAATTAAATTTTTTGCCGACTTAGCCCCCATGCGATCCATGGTACTAATTTGAATTTCTGTTAGCGTAAATAAATCCGCAGGAGTGGTAATTAAGTTTTCATCCACTAATTGTTCAACGAGTTTATCGCCTAATCCGTCAACATCATGGGCTTTACGAGAAGAAAAGTGTTTAATCGCTTCTTTTCGCTGTGCCTGACAAAAAAGTCCGGCAGTACAACGTAGCACTGCTTCACCTTCAGCTTTGGCAACTCTAGAATCACATACAGGGCAAGTTTTAGGAAAAACAACATCAACAGCACTATCATCACGTTTATCTAAAACCACTGAAACAATTTGCGGAATCACGTCACCAGCTCTGCGGATAACGACAGTATCGCCAATTTTCAAACCTAAACGTTCAATTTCATCTTGATTGTGCAAGGTCGCATTAGAGACAGTAACACCGCCTACAAAAATAGGCTTCAAACGAGCAACAGGCGTTATTGCGCCAGTTCTGCCCACTTGAAATTCAACCTCTTCAACACGTGTTAACTCTTCTTGGGCAGGAAATTTATAGGCAATAGCCCAACGTGGAGCTCGAGCGACAAAGCCAAGCTTTTCTTGTAACGAGATATCATCAACTTTTAATACCGTGCCATCTATTTCATAACTTAAGCCATCTCGTTTAGTCAAAATATCTTGATAAAATGCTGCAACTTGTTGCTGATTTTCCAACAGACGCACTTCTGGACACATAGGTAAACCTAGTGCTTTTACCTGACATAAACGTTGATAATGAGATGCTTTTAAGTATGTTGATTGCGCCGCGGATAAATCACCAACAAATCCCAAACCATAGGCATAAAACGCAAGGTTACGTTTAGCGGTAATTTTAGAGTCTAGTTGACGCAAGCTTCCAGCAGCAGCGTTACGTGGGTTAGCAAAAGCTTTATCACCTTTCTTTTTGGCAGTGATATTAAGTTGTTCAAAACTCGCTTTTGGCATAAAAACTTCACCGCGTACTTCTAATACTGCGGGGTAATCTACGCCGCTTTCACCAATTAGTTTCAACGGGATAGATTTTATCGTACGTATATTTTCAGTGATATTTTCCCCCGTGCTACCATCACCACGTGTGGCTGCTTGCACCAAAATACCGTTTTCATAGCGTAAACTTACGGCTAAACCATCAAGTTTAGGCTCTGCACAGATGGTGATAGATTTATCACTGTTTAATCTATCTTGAATACGTTTTACAAAAGCGTGCCATTCATCTTCTGAGAAAACATTATCAAGTGAAAGCATGGGCACTTGATGAGTAACTTGACTGAATGATTTAAGCGCCTGCCCGCCAACTTTCTGACTTGGCGAGTCAACCGTTTTTAGCTCAGGGTTATTTTGCTCTAACTGAATCAGAGCTTGCATTAACCTGTCATATTCTGCATCAGGAACACTTGGCTCATCTAGAACATAGTACTGATGGTTGTACTGGTTAATTTGACGGTGAAGCTCTTTAACTTGCTCAGTTAGGCTTGCTGATGATTCAATAGTAGACATGGATAATTAACTCAAAACAGGCGACAACAGTCTTAATAGAGCCACAGCTTAGCGCTATGGCGTGGATAGTGATTATTTGCTATTCAACACTTGCTAGACGATATTGTCTATCAAACTCACGAATTTTACTGACATAATGTTGCTCAGCTTGTTTAGTGAGGAGGTTACGTTTGTCATCAAGTACTTGAGCATTAAATTCAGTGGCTAATTGCTTAGCGGCTGCTAGCATTTGTTCAAACGCGGTAAAGGGATCAACGGCATTAGGCAATGCCATAAACAAGCTAATACCTTGGGTTGCAAAAGTTTCCATCGCGTCCAAATCGAAAGAGCCTGGGTTAAGCATATTAGCTAAACTAAAACTAACACCACCATTACCAGCGCTGTCTTGATGACGGTGAAATATATCCATTTCGCCATACTTCAAACCTAAGGTTAATAAACTTGGCAATAAAGCAGCGCCTGACATTAACTGATTTGCAGGCATGACAACACTTAACACAATAATTTGAGGCTCAATATCAGCCCTCTTGGGTTTTGATGGTTGAGTATCACTGCTTTGTGCAACAGTTGCCTTATCTTCTTTAATATTTTGGCTGCTGTCATCTGCTGCAATGCCATCACCAAAATTGATTTCCATTTGGTTTCGCTTGATTTCAGCTTGCGATGACTTAGCTTTGACTACTTTTTTTCTCACTGGTGCCTTTTTGATTTTCTTCTCAGGCTTAGCTTGAGTGACTGGTTGTTGATAGATTGGCTCCAGGGTGATTTCTTCAAGCTCTGGCTTAGGCTCACTTAGCTCTTGCTCAGTTTCCACCGACACTTCATGATCGGGTATCTGCTCTTGCGAGGTCAAATCTGGGTATGACTCTTCATCTTGCCCTGACTCTAAGTGGCTAATTTCTTCAAGACTAATGGCTTGCTCAAAATCTTCTTCACTATTTACTTCTGGTTCGTTGTCTTGCTTTAATACTTTTACTTGCCCAACGCCATCTTGATCAAAGCCTTTGCCATCAAAGTCACGGCTTAATGGCTTAACTTGCTCTTTACTGGTTTTTAATTTGTAGGGATTTTTTTGCTTTCTAATTGTCCATAATCCATGAATGAAAATAGCCGCAATGACTACACCACTGATTATGATTAATGCGTTTCTAAAGTTATCTTCCATTTATTATGCCTGTGTATTTCGAGATTTTTATTGTTTTTTTGCTTGGTATTTTATACCAAGCATGGAAAAATTATAACAAAGCTAACTCTAACAGAAACAGTGGTATTTTGTAACAAGTTAGTGCTGTAATTATATTTTAACAAACTATACAATCTGTCTATTAATATCAATAGGTTACTGTAAAAAATGTCTCAATCTTCTAAAAATAATTTATCTCCACCAAATCAGCCATTAGCCCAGAGTGGCGCTGGCTATTTATTCAAGGGATTTGAACTCGTTCAACTAAAAGGAATTCGTCGATTTGTTTTAATCCCTTTACTGATTAATTTACTACTATTTAGCGGCGCATTTTATTGGATGTTTATTGAACTTGAACATTATATGGCAATACTAATGGGTTGGTTGCCTGACTGGTTAACATGGCTAAGTACTATTTTATGGCCACTGGCGGTTATTACAATTCTGGTGATATTTTCATTTGTATTTAGCACGGCCGCTAACTGGTTAGCCGCTCCTTTTAATGGATTATTATCAGAAAAAGTTGAAAATATCCTTTTAGGGCGAACGACACAAAACGGTAATATGGTTGATGTCATGAAAGATATTCCTAGAACATTAGGAAGAGAGTGGCGAAAATTAAGTTACTACTTACCCAGAGCAATCGGCTTTTTTATTATTCTGTGGATATTACCCGTCATTGGACAAATCATTTGGTTCTTGTTTATTGCTTGGATGATGGCCATACAGTATCTAGATTATCCTTTTGATAATCATAAAGTGCCCTTTCATATTATGAAACAAGCCCTAAAACAGCGCCAAGGGTTGAGTTATAGTTTTGGTGTTACAGTTGCCCTGTTTGCCATGATCCCGATAATTAACTTAGTTATTATGCCTGTAGCAATATGTGGTGCAACGGCCTTATGGATAGATCAATATCGCGAAGATTACCTATGATAATGATTGAATGTCGCACTATGATTAAAAATCGTATATATTTAATGTAGTTAAGAAAATACAACAGGAATTGATGAAATGACGACAACACAACCTAGTAAATTCGCATTATTAGCTAGTGCAGCTTTATTCACCCTAAGTTCAATGACCTTAGCAAAAAATGCCGATGAAGTTGTTTCAATTCCTATGCTTGATAACGCACAAGTATTCGCTGATTTTACCGATGATATACCCGCAGTTTTAAATTACTTCACTACCGCAACAGAAGAGCAAGTTATTGATTTTTATATGCAGGCCTATGGTGAAATCATTTCTCAAGAAAGGAAACGAGGCCGTTTAACGCTTTCTTTTCAACAAGAAAACAAATTAATGCGTGTGGTTATTTCTCAGCAAAACAATAAACGTCAAGTTGATGTAATTGTTGAAAAATCTCAGGGGTAACAAGTGAAAACGATTTTCTGTTCACTTGCTTTCTTACTCCTTACGCTGACAAGTAGTAACGTGTTTTCTCATAACAGCGCAGATAAACAAGCGTTGTTAGATAAAGCCTGTGAAAGTGCACGCCAAAAAGCATTAAAGCCTAGAAAAAAAGAGATTTATCAAGAGTGCCTCTCTAAATTTAAGAAAAGCGAAAAAGTATGCTCAGAAGAAGCTAATGCCTATAATGGCAATAGAATTAATGGGGCACCAATGTTCTATGAGTTACCTGCCTGTGTAAAAGCTTTTGAATTTAGAAAAAGTAATTACAAATCCTAACAAGCAACAACACTTCTCTCCTACTTATCATCACCCAAGCAAAATAAAATATAAATCAACATTATCCAACTAGGAATAGTGGTGATTTTAATTAAAGTAGAAAAATTAGTAGATATTAAAATAGCCAAAAAAGCGGCTCGCCATTTTGGCTGTCGGTTATATAGAAGTTTGCCAAATGCTCAGCAATTTGAAAGCTCTCTTTCTAATATAGTCTCGGCTAGACACTTAATAGACTTTTTTCAAAAGCACGGCTACCAAGTGTCTAGAAAATCAATTCCTTCGCCATAATTTATAAGCTGAGAGTTACTCATTATCCAAAATTGACATGACCCATTGCGCATTGTTGCTGATAAAAACTTTATCAGCCTGACTAGCATTCGCCATCGCTTGCTTCATCATGTTCATGCTTTTTTTCATTTCGGCTAGTTGTTTTTCCATTTCAGTGATAATTTCAGTCGATGCATTACTGCCTTTCATTTGCTCTATATTGCTTTCTAGCATTTTCGACATTGAATCAACATTCATACCATCGGGCATATTTTGCATTTGATACGCCATCATGCCTCCCATAATTCTCATCGCAACACGATAATACTCTTCAATTGAATTAAACTCAGAATCAGCCAACATGGCTTTAACTTCAGGATATGCTTTCGATTTCTTAATGGTTTCAGCTACTTTTTCTACTTGAGATAAATCTATATTCTCTAGTGAGGCACTGACTTCAGGGTAATGTTCATCAAACGACTGCCATTGCCTTGATAGTTGTTCAAATGAAACAATTAACTCTTTACTCAGGGCTTGTTCAGCTTGACTTAATAGAGGCAGTAGTAAAAATACACTCGAAATTAATAGTGTTGTTATTCTCATGAGAAAATCCTTTTCTTGGGTGTGTACGACATAAGATAAATTTATTCTACTCTCGTGACAAGATAAAGTAAAAAGCAACTTTATGCTGTGTTAAACTAGCGCCATAAATAACTGTACTGCTGCGCTCTAACTAGGGGCTGTTGATCTTTCGCGGTTAAATTTTGTTCGAGATAAAAGCGTTTTAATCGCGGCGAGTAGTTTTTAGCCTAGTCATTCTAAGCAAAGACTACTCAACAATGAGTAAAGCGCTTTTAGCCGAATCCTTCGGACAGCGTTTGTTGGACATTTTTACGGCGTTATCGCCTTTTTATGTGACGTCACATGGATGTGACTTATTAGATAATGCAGGAGCAATTATCCTGAACAACCACATGACAAAGGCTCTACCTTGTATAAATACCCAACAATTCGCTGCAAAAACAATCTCGAAAGATCAACAGCCCCTAATCGCGTTATGACAAATTAATGTAAGGTAACCCTATGAAAAAAACATTTTCACTAACCCATAAAAAAATTAAAACGCCACGACTTATCGATTCGATTAAGCATGAAGTAAAAAAATACCTTAAAAGAGAACGTAACAAACAATTGCCTGAAGCTGTTGATTTTTGGGACTTTGATTGTAAATATGGTCATACTGAAGAAGCAGCTGAAGTTATCCACGTCTCAGCCCTTAATAAAAGCATTGATGATGCCGCCCAGCATGAGCTTGCTAGCTTTTACCTAGAGATTTTGGCCAAACCCGGTTATAGAAGCCAAAAACCACTTGATGATTTAGAAGAAGAATAAAATCTATATCATTTCACATCAGGGGTTCATACTTCTCCTGATGTGTTCAACAAGATAATAATGTATGAATATTTAGCTTTTTATAATTATATTCCTCTACTGCTTTCGCTTTTATTTCGGCAATGAATTGCCGCCCTCTTGGCAAAAAATTAATTATTAATCACCCTTGTAAAAATCTCATCGAACTACGACAACAAAACAGTCACTTATTACCTACAAACACCGCTCGTTTGGACTCTTCTTAATAAAATTGATACTTGGCATGTAGTGTGCAAATCCGTTTTATCTAATGTGCAAAAATCTCGTGTTACTTAATACGATAAAGACATCAAAAGTTATAACCAAGGAAGTGTTCTATGATGATAAACAATAATTATGCTGAACTTGTCTCTAAAGCAAGAGCAAGTGGTGCTTCCATTGTAAACTTTGAGCCGAGTGTTCAAGAAGTTTCTCCGGTGCCGGCAATCAAAGGTGAAAAAGACACCTTCACATTATCTGAACAAGCCAAAGCTTTGATGAATGGAGGGGTGATTGAAGAGACGGCTCCTACTTATGTAAAACCTGAAACTGCAAACGCCTTACTTGAAAAAAGCCAAGCAGCTAATTCAGTTGAAAACTCTCCAATCAAAGATGATCGTTTTGCTGAATTAATGCAAAATATTTTAGATCAACGACTAGGGATAGACCGTGAAAAGCTTGAAGAAATCAATGCTATGATGAAAGAGATTGCTGAGAATGAAAATATGAGCCCCGAAGAAAAGGAAAAAGCACTTAAACAACTAGAAGAAATTAGAGAAAAAATCATAGAAGAAAGTATTGAAATTAGAGAGGTTGCTGAGAAAACATTTACTCAAGACGAAAATGTTTAAGTAACACTCTTCTATCATCTTTTGCATTAATGATTCCTTGTTACTCAATCTTCAATGAGTCTACGACTTAATACTGATTGTTGATAAAGGCTCTAGCTGCCTTTATTATAGAGTAGAAATAGCATGGCTAATACCGCACCACTTGAGCATGCTAACTACTATGTAAATTGACTACCTATTGAGACTCGTAATGAAAATCGTCTGTTCAAACTGCTTTACCACCAACCGAATTCCTGAAGACAAAGACTATAAACTAGCCAAGTGTGGTAAATGCCAACAAGCTATTTACACAGCTAAACCACTTGAGTTAGCAAATAATACTTTTTACCCTTCTATTGAACGTAATGACTTACCTATTATTGTCGATTTTTGGGCAGCATGGTGTGGCCCTTGTCAAAACATGGCGCCGGTGTATTCAAAGGTTGCTCAATCATCACCTTCACTATTATTTACTAAACTAGATACCGAAAAATATCAGCAAATATCGGCTGACGCCGGCATTCGCAGTTTGCCGACCTTGGTATTTTTCCATCAAGGTAAAGAGATAGACAGAATATCAGGAGCGTTAAATGAAGGGCAGATGAAGCAATGGATTATCAGCTGCGTTCAGAAAATATCTTAGTGAAATGTTTAAAACTATTGACACATAAGAGATGCTAGCCTGAAATAGATAAGCTTAACTGACTGGTCAAAACATCGGTAACCACTATACTTTAAATGAGCCCAATTTAACGTGGAGGTTATTATGACTATTTCTACTCGGCTTGATTCCTATTTAACTGTAAACCAGATCCCCTACCAAGTCATTGAACATGAGCATAGTTCTAGCTCCGTAGGTACAGCCATTATGGCTAAAATCCCCTTAAATCAAATCGCAAAAGCCGTCATACTCAAAGATCATGAGGACAGAAAATTAATGGCTGTGTTACCGGCTAAAAATAAAATTAGTTTATCTGCCATCAATGATAACTTAAGGGGCCAATATACTTTGCTAAAAGAGCGAGAAGTATATCAAATGTTCAATGACTGTGAACATGGTGCCATTCCACCAGTTGGTGAAGCATTTAATATGCAGATGATTTGTGACGAGGTGCTAGACACATTAGATTATGTCTTTATTGAAGCAGGCGATCACCGAAGGCTATTGCGAATTAACCATCAAGGTTATAAAACCATCTCTGCTAAAAGCAAACATCTTAGGTTTAGCAGTGAATTAATTCATTAGCATTATTGGTGAGTAAAATTAATGGCTTTGTTAATCTCAAAGCCATTAAGTGACACTCTGCTAGCAAGTTCGATTAATTGTAGCCAAGCTCAAAAACTTTATTATCCTCTTTTTCTCGTTCAGCTTCTAAATCTTCAAATAAGTATTTTGGATATTCTGTACGTTGCTGTAGCAATATATTTAATTGCTCACTTGAGTAAACTAGGCGTCTATTTTTTTCATGATAATGATTAAGCATATTACTACCCTCTTTAAAAAATGTGCTCGCATAGTTACAAAAGCATCAATAATGCCAAGATTAAAAATACCGCACAACACACTGATTTAAAGAAGGTTTTCACAGTCGCCTTAGACTAAAATCAAGTTATACCATCATTCTCATATTGCAAATTGCAAATGAATACGCAAACCAAAACAATAGGGGCTAATTCTCAGAAAAGTGTTCAAAGAACAGATTAATAAAGTCTTTTACTATTTGTTTTTGTATAGCATGTTTACCATTGCGCCCATCACAATTAAGCCACCACCTATCAATGTTGTAATTGAGGCCATTTCATTAAACGCTAACCAACCAATCACGATAGAAAATAATACTTGTACGTATGAGTAAGCAGTAGCTTTACTTGCATCTGCACAGTGTAACGCTTTAGTGAGCCCCACCTGTCCAACTTGGGTAAATATTCCAATTAACAGTAATAATAATAATGCCGGTAAAGAAGGGACAACAAAATCACTTCCCAGTAACAACATAGATAGAGGAAAGGCTATTAAGGGAAAGTAAAAAATAATTACTGAGCTGTCATCCGTTTTCGTTAACTTCTTAATAATGATATAAGCGACAGCACTACCAAAAGCACCAAGTATTCCGGCCCCAATACTTAACCAAGAAAAGTGAACTATCTCCTCTTGAAGATTCGGCGCTACCATAACCACCAATCCTAATAAACTTAACGCAATACAAGAAATTGTTGAACGTTGAATGATTTCATTTAAAAACAGCAGTGCCAGAAAAGCTGTAAATACGGGATGTAAATATTGTAATATCGTCGCTTCTGCCAGAGGTAACGTCGTAACGGCATAATAAACAAAAAATAATGCCACAGCGCCAACGCCTCCCCTAGCAATAAGCATAGGCTTATTGTTTCCCCACGGAGAAAGTTTTTTACGTTTAATATCTATATAACTAATAAACCCTGAAACGACAGCCCTTGCGGCTACAATTTCTAATACCGGGATACCATAAGTGCTCACCGACTTAACGCAGGCAGACATTAAAGCAAAACCCAATGCCGATAAAAGCATATAAGCAGCACTGGTTGGAACCGTATTTTTTAACCAAACGAACATAAGGTGATTTTTGTTGGGTGATCTAGAGGTGTATTCTAACGGGGCAGTAGAGAAATGAAAGTAAAGCGGGTAAAAAACATGAAATGCGTTACTGATAACTGCAACTAGCCATCTTAAAGCCTGAATAGGCACTAATAATAGGATGCAGTTATCTAGTAGACATTAATACTGTAATAAGTATGCAGCACATACTTTAGCTCAATTACATTGAATAATAATGTTCATTCATATCAAGCTCTCTGCGCTCACGTTGCTTTTCTTTATAAGCCTCTATGTCACGCCAAGTACGTTTTTTCTGCTTAGTACTTTTCTTTTTTTCATAGTGCTCTTCAAATTCATCAAAGTCTAATTCTAACCAGTTGCTATCTTGCATAATAAATACTCTTGTTAATAATTTGCTTTAAACAATGTAAATAATATTTATGACATTTTTCTTACCTGTAGATGACAATACGATGAACTTTCATAAATTTAATTGAATAAAAAAGGCGATACTTTTGCTCTACCCCAAAATAGATAACGAGCCAGTAAAAACAACAAAGCAATTAAAAATAACAATATGCTTGATGGCTCAGGGATTTGAGCTGAACTATCATCAACCGCTATTTCATGAACAAAAGCAAACTCTCCTTGTGCAAAACTTGCCCTAATTTGTTCTATTTGCGTATCAGCAATCGTACATTCATGACCACAAGCAGTGTAATCCATGAAATTATTCGTTGCTCCAATACCAAAGTCGAAATAATGATCGAGCCCTAAATTATGTCCAATTTCATGAATAAACGTCACCATATTATCAATATAATCACTGATAAGGTTTACTGATATACCAGCACTACCTAACCAACCTAAACCATATATAGAATCTATGTCTGAATACTCAAAAAAAGCAGGAACACTCGTGTAACTTTGATGATCAGCTCCTAAGCCTGCTAACGCTGGATACAAATCAAAACGTTCATAAGAATTATCTCCTCCTGAAGTATCAAAGTTTAAAACGCTTATTTCACCGAACTGAATATCTAAGCCAACAGCACTAAAGAAATCATCAGAGTATCTTTCTAAATCCCCATTTTCTATCATGCTGGTATCGGAGCAATCAACGCCATTGAAGCAAACTTGATAAGGGTTAACAGTAAGTTCATGCGTGATAAACGCAGCATTTGCTGTGTTAAATAGCACTGTGATAAGTAAAACATTGAATAGTTTTAATAGATAAATCATTAAAATTCCCTTTTATGATGTAATTTTTGTTTAGCAGTACAACAGAGCCAATAAATTTTGGTTGTTTTTTAGCCTACCTAAATAATTAGCTATCTACAAGTTAAGATAAACTATTTATTATGACTTATTCTTTAAAATCTATTTTGAAGTTTTGAATTGTTTCGCGCCCTAATAGTGGCGATAAGATGAACTTTAATATTTTTATTTGTCTCGAAAGCGTTAGTTATTAATGTCATAGTAATTGCTAAATAACGAATAATGAGAGCCTCTCTCCCTTTTAATAATAATATTCAATTTAGGTATTACTTTATGATTTTTCAATTAGGTACACATACTCCCACTATCTCCCCAACCACCTTTATAGCCCCGAGCGCAAATATTATTGGCAATGTCGACATCGCTGATAATGCCAGTGTTTGGTTTAATGTGGTGATCCGAGCCGATATGGATAAAGTTACCATTGCTGAGAACTCAAATATTCAAGACGGCTCTATTTTGCACGTTGATGAAGGCTTTCCTATTCGTATTGATCGCAATGTCACTGTTGGGCATAAAGTGATGTTACATGGTTGTACTATTGGCGAAGGCAGTTTAATTGGCATGAATGCTGTGGTGTTAAATGGTGCGAGCATAGGTAAACATTGTTTGATTGGTGCTAATGCTTTGGTGACGGAAAATATGGTTATTCCTGATGGGAGTTTGGTGATGGGATCTCCAGCGAAAATTGTGAAGGAGTTAGATGATAAGACGCAAAGGATGATAGCCGGTGGTGCTGAGCATTATGTTGAGAATGGGAGGCGGTATAAAGAGGAGTTGAAGGTTATTGATTAATCTATTGATTGTAAATTGATAGGCTTGGAGTTTATATGTTCTGCTTGGTGTGGCGGTGGTGATATTTCTTTTGAGATAAACTGTGATGACTTGGAGTTTATTGTTCTGCTTGGCGTCGTGGTGATGATATTAGCTTTATTAAACGCTAGTGTTTGGAGTTTATATGTTTTGCTTGGCGTCGCGGTGA